>URRZ01000026.1 GCA_900550385.1 uncultured Coriobacteriaceae bacterium
ATCGAGCCGTTCGGCGGCGCGGCCACCTGCGTGGGCGGCGCCATCCGCGACCCGCTTTCCGGCCGCAGCTATGTGTACCAGGCGATGCGCGTGACCGGCGCGGGCGACCCCACGGTTCCGGTGGAGCAGACGCTTGCCGGCAAGCTGCCGCAGCGCAAGATCGTCACCGAGGCGGCGGCGGGCTATTCCAGCTACGGCAACCAGATCGGCCTGGCAACCGGCCAGGTGAGCGAGCTGTACCATCCCGGCTATGTGGCCAAGCGCATGGAGGTGGGCGCCGTCGTGGGCGCCGCCCCGGCGAAGAACGTGTGCCGCGAGTGCCCCGCTCCGGGCGATAAGATCGTCCTTCTGGGCGGCCGCACAGGCCGCGATGGCATCGGCGGCGCGACGGGGTCGTCCAAGGCGCAGAGCACGGCGAGCGTGGAGGAATGCGGCGCCGAGGTGCAGAAGGGCAACGCGCCGGTCGAGCGCAAGCTGCAGCGCCTGTTCCGCCGCACCGACGCCTGCCGCCTGATCAAGCGCTGCAACGACTTCGGCGCGGGTGGCGTGAGCGTGGCCATCGGCGAGCTGTGCGACGGCATCGCCATCGACCTGGACGTGGTCCCCAAGAAGTACGACGGCCTGGACGGCACCGAGCTGGCCATCGCCGAGAGCCAGGAGCGCATGGCGGTGGCGCTGGCGGCCGCCGACGTGGACGAGTTCATGGGCTACGCGCGCGAGGAGAACCTGGAGGCCACGGTGGTGGCCACGGTCACCGAGGAGCCGCGGATGCGCATGACGTGGCGCGGGGGCGCCATCGTGGACCTGTCGCGTGCGTTCCTGTCGAGCAACGGCGCGCCGAAGCACCAGAAGGCGCACGTTCCCGTGCAGGGCGGCCCCGCGTCGCTTCCCGCTATCCCCGGCGCTTTCGCGGCCACGCTGACGCGGGCGTTCTCGGAGTTGGCGTCGGATCTGAACGTGTGCTCGAACAAGGGCCTCTCGGAGCGGTTCGACTCGACCATCGGCGCGGCGACGGTGCTGATGCCGTTCGGCGGATCGCGCCAGCTCACGCCGTCCCAGGCGATGGTGGCGAAGTTCCCCGTGTTCGGCGAGACGTCCACCTGCTCGGCGATGGCGTGGGGCTTCAACCCCTATCTCATGGAGAAGAACCAGTTCGCCGGCGCTTACCTGTCGGTGGTTGAAAGCGTAGCGAAGCTGGTCGCCACCGGTTTCGCGCGCGAGCGCGCCTACCTGTCGTTCCAGGAGTACTTCGAGAAGCTGCGCGAGGATGCCGACCGCTGGGGCAAGCCGGTGGCGGCGGTGCTGGGCGCGCTGATGGCCCAGGTCGACCTGGGCGTGGGCGCCATCGGCGGCAAGGACTCGATGTCGGGCTCGTTCGAGGATCTGGACGTGCCCCCGACGCTGATCAGCTTCGCGGTGTCCACGGGCTCGGTCGACAACGTCATATCGCCGGAGTTCAAGAAGGCGGGCGACACCGTGGCGCTGCTGCGCCCGCTGCTCTCCGAGGACGGCGTCACCCCCGACCGCGATTCGCTTCTGGCGCTGTTCGACCTGGTGGAGGCGGGCATCCGCTCCGGTGCGATCGTCTCGGCCGCCACGCCGGGCTTCGGCGGGGCCGCGGAGGCGGTGCTGAAGATGTGCGTGGGCAACGGCAAGGGCCTGCAGTGCCTGGATTGGACGTCGGCCCAGCTAGGCGAGCTTTTGTTCTCGCGCGCCTACGGCGGGTTCGTCGTGGAGGTCGCCGAGGATGCGTGGCCGCTCGCCGGCTTGGACGAGGTCGCCTACGACGTGGACGTGCTGGGCGCCGTCATGGACGAGTACCGCATCGCCGCGTTGGACGAGATGGTCGGTCTAGGCACCGTTCAGGAAGCATGGGAGAGCGGCATCGAGGGCGTGTTCCCGTACCGCACCCCCGAAGCCGAGCGCGCCCATGCGCCGGCGGTGGAGGCGCTTTCGTTCGAGGCCGCTGCGCCGCATGCGTTCGCCGGCCCGGCGATCGCCAAGCCCCGTGTGATCATCCCGGTGTTCCCGGGCAACAACTGCGAGTACGACACGGCGCGCGCGTTCGAGCGCGCGGGAGCCGTTGCCGACGTGTTCGTCATCAACAACCTCACGCCTGCAGCGGTCGCCGAGAGCACGCGCGAGCTGGCGCGCCGCATCCGCGAGAGCCAGATCGTCATGATCCCCGGCGGCTTCTCCGGCGGCGACGAGCCGGACGGCTCGGCCAAGTTCATCACCGCGTTCTTCCGCGCACCCGAGGTCACCGAGGCCGTGCGCGAGCTGTTGCAGAAGCGCGACGGCCTGATGCTGGGCATCTGCAACGGCTTCCAGGCGCTGGTGAAGCTGGGCTTGGTGCCCTACGGCGACATCCGCCCGATGGATGCGGACTGCGCGACGCTGACGTTCAACACCATCGGCCGCCATCAGAGCCGCCTGGTGCGCACGCGCGTGGCGTCGAGCCTGTCGCCGTGGCTGTCCGAGTGCCAGGTGGGCGACGTCCACACCGTGGCCATCAGCCATGGCGAGGGCCGCTTCGTCGCCCCGCAGGCGCTCTTGCACGAGCTGGTGGCGAACGGCCAGGTTGCCACGCAGTACGTGGACGAGGCGGGCATCCCGTCGATGGACCTGGACGTGAACCCGAACGGGTCGCTTCTGGCCATCGAGGGCATCACCAGCCCCGATGGGCGCGTGTTCGGCAAGATGGGCCACTCCGAGCGTTCGGGCGCCGGCCTGTACAAGAACGTCCCCGGCAACCTGTACCAGCCCATCTTCGAAGGCGGCGTGAGGTATTTCGGATAGCGAATATGCGGCAAGGACAGGGTTTGCTATGGGGGTCATCGAGAGTTTTCGGCGCGGGCTTGAAGGCGATTACGAGTACGAAATCGCCGGAAAGCCGGTGAGGTGCTCCCATTGCGGCGGCTCCCATTTCGACGAACGCAAAGGCAAGGTCAACACTACGTCGATGACCTTCCTCGGCCTCGATTGGGCGGATCGTACCGCTAAAGTCCTCGTATGCCAGGACTGCGGTCATTTAGAGTGGTTTTTGATGTAGGGGTAGAACGCGAGAAGGCCGGAGGGCGATCCTCCGGCCTTCTTCGTTTCGATTGCGGTACGTTCGTCGATTCGGACGACGCTTACCTGCCGTGCATTTCGGAAAGAACTCGTCATAGCGATGCGGAAAAGCTCCGGTATGCACGGTCGAAAAAGTTCCGAAATGTACGATGACCTTCTCATCAGGCACGATGCAGAAAAGAATCAGCGCGCCTCATTTGGGACGCGCCGGGAAGCGTGCATATCGACGTTTTTTTCGCAACGTCGTGGCAGGAAACGATTGCTATGCACGATCATCGCTGCGGTCGCTCGCCACGTTCGCTATGCACGGCGTTGTGCGCAACCGTCGCATGACCGCCATGAGAGATCGCTATGCGGCGCTTTCGCGTAGAACCGCCGAGCGCGATCGAGCTAGCATGCGTTGCGCTTGCTTTAAGAGGGTCGCCTGCGCCATGCCGAACGGACGTGAAAAAACGATCGTCCCTTTTTCACGTTAGGCGAAGATCTCCTTCTCTACGACGAGGTCGTTCTTGATCTTGCCGACGAGCTTCTGCAGCGCGTCGATGACGTTGGGGCGGATGTCGCCGCCGATGAGGACGTACATCAGCGAGTCGCCCACGCTGCAGGCGCCCTCGTTGAGCCACGTGCGCACGTAGTAGATCCCCGGCCACGTGAGCGCCTCCGCTTCGGCGGCAGCCAGCCCCTCGGCATCGTAGGAGAACTCCACCTGCTTGACCTCGCCCAGACCTTCGACGCCCTCGCGCACCTGCTTCTTGGGCGTGATGCGCACGACGCCGTTATGCGTCAGCCACATGCCGCACTGCGCCGCCTTCGGGTCCTGCTTCGCCTCGGCCAGCCACTGATCGATCGACGGTTCCTGCTTCGCCATGGTTTGCTCCTTTCACCTGCATGGCTTTTCCGGTGCCAGGAGAAACGTTCACGCTCGGTCTGCTTTTCCGGGACGCGCTGCGCGACCGTCCCGCAGAGAGGCGTTTGAACCTGCGAGGCGCCATGCGCGAAGCAGGTATTATCTCCGAACGCGGTTAATTATACCCGATTCCGAATGATCGCACGTGCTGCCGATGGGCTATGCTGGATTCATCACGATTCCGACATCGGACGAGGCGGGAAGCGTTCGCGAGGGAGGCGAGGCGGCATGGCGACGATCATGGATTACCTGGCGACCGAGTTCGCTGCTTTCGACGAGAAGCCCTTAAACGAGGTTGACTCGCTGGTTTTCTCGCAGTTGGCCATGGTGCGCATGGCCGAATCGGTGCCGCTTCACGAAGGGAATCCCCCGAAAGGCAGGAGGCTGCTGGGCGCCCTGAAACGCTCGCTGGGGCGCGAGGACGTGCAAGGCGCCCATTTCGCGGACCTCTTGCGCGCCGAGCGGTACGCCGCGATGTTCACCGGCCTCGTGCCGGAGCGGGTGAAGGAGCTGCTCCTCGCCGTGGCAGCCAGCCCCCGCTTCCGCACGGTGCTGATCCACGATTATGCAAGCGTGTTCAGCGAAGCGGAGAGCATGCAGTTCGCCGCGGTGTCCTTCACGTTTCCGGGGCGGTTCACCTATCTGGCGTTCCGCGGAACCGACAAGTACCTCGCCAGCTGGAAGGAGAACTTCGACATGGCGTATGCCGCGCCGGTGCCTGCCCAGGAGGCGGCGCTGCGCTACGTCGAGGAGGTGGCGCAGCGCGTGGGCGGCCCCCTGGTGCTGGGTGGCCACTCCAAGGGCGGCAACCTCGCCGCCTACGCCGCCGCGAAGGCTTCGCCGCGGGTCGCAAGCCGCCTGACTACCGTGTTCGACCATGATGGGCCGGGCTTTCCGGAAGGTCTTCTGGACGATGCGGAGCGCGCGCGGCTGCAGGGCGTCCTGCGCAAGACGGTCCCCCAGGAATCGCTGGTGGGGCTGCTGATGGACGAGCGGGGCCCGTATCGCGTCGTCGAGAGCGAAGGGCGCGGGTTGGAGCAGCACAGCCCGTTCACCTGGCGGATCGAGCAAGGGCCCGAAGGCGCGAGCCTGGTTCTGGCGGAAGGCCTCGCCCCGACGGCGCGTTTCACGGCGGAGGTGCTGAACGCCTGGATCGCCGGCATGGACGCAGGCGAGCGCAGGCGCGCGGTGAACGCCCTGTTCGCCGCCATAGAGGCGTCGGGCGCGGAAGATGCCTTCGATGTGCTGATGGGAGGGCCGAAGGCGATAGGGCTGCTGGCGGAGGCCGCGCGCAAGACCCCGCCCGGGGCGCGGGATGTCATCATCGAGCAGATGAAATCGCTTGCCGCCATCGCCGCGAAGAAGGCCCTGCGCCTCAGCTGATCGCGCGGCCCTCTGCGTCCGCGCTTGCATGCCAAGCCGCCGATCCGTTCCCGAGGCGCGGGATCCTCGGCGCTGTCGATGCTTGCCGCTGCGGGCGACTTCGCCGCGCCGGGGCATCCCTGTGTGAATTGCATCATTTTACCTACGGGTAACGGTCGTTCGGCGCGCCGATGGTAGACTGGTCGGACATTCGGCCAGTGAAAGGAACCCGCATGTCGTTGCCGGCATCCGATTTGAGCAAACAGCCCGATAACCGCACCGCCATGGAGCTCGGCGAGGTGCTGCCCCGCACCGCCGAGGTCCGCGACGGCCACCTGTTCGTGGGCGGCGTGGATATGGTGGAGCTGGCGCGCGAGATGGGCACGGCGCTGTACGTGATGGACGAGGCCGACATGCGCAGCCGCATGGAGGAGTACCGCGAGGCGTTCCGCAGCCGCTACGCCAACTCCGATGTGCTGTACGCCAGCAAGGCGTTCCAGAACAAGGAGATGGTGCGCATCGTCGAGGACGAGGGGCTTTGCCTGGACGTGTCGGGCGGCGGCGAGCTGGCTTGCGCGCAGGCGGTGGGATTCCCCATGGAGCGCGTGTTCGTCCATGGCAACAACAAGACGCCGCAGGAGCTGCGCGAGGCCATTTCCGCAGGCGTGGGGCGCATCGTCCTGGACAGCCGCATCGAGCTGGCGCGCGTGTCGCAGATCGCCGGCGAGCTGGGCGTGGTGCAGCCGGTGTTCATGCGCATCACCCCCGGGGTCGAGGCGGACACGCACGAGTACATCCGCACCGGCTGCGAGGATTCCAAGTTCGGCTTCACCATGCTGGACGATTTCGCGTTCCGCTGCGTGAAGGACGTGCTGGCCGCGCCGAACGTGAAGCTTGCGGGCCTGCACTGCCATATCGGCTCGCAGATCTTCGCCCTGCACTCCTTCGACGAGGCGGTTGCGGTGATGGTCGAGTTCATGGCGCGCATCCGCGACGAATACGGCCTGGTCATCGAGGAGCTCGATCTGGGCGGCGGTCTGGGCATCGCCTACACGGCGGAGGAGAAGCCCTCCACCATCGACGAGTTCGCCGCCTGCACGGTCGACTCGGTGGTGAAGCACTGCGAGCGCTTCGACGTGCCGCTGCCGCGCATCCTGGTGGAGCCCGGCCGCAGCATCGTGGCCAATGCGGGCGTGACGCTCTACACCGTGGGCATCTTGAAGACGCTGCCGAACATTCGCAAATATGTGGCGGTGGACGGCGGCATGTCCGACAACGTCCGCACGGCGCTGTATCATGCCGAGTACGAGCCGATCATCGCCAACAAAGCGGATCAGCCGCGCACGGAGATCGTCACCCTGTGCGGCAAGCATTGCGAAAGCGGCGACGTCGTGGTGGTGGACATGCCGCTGCAGCACCCCGACCTGGGGGACATCGTGGCGGTGTTCGGCACCGGCGCGTACTGCTATTCGATGGCGAGCAACTACAACGGCCAGCCGCGGCCGGCGATCGTGTTCGTGAAGGACGGCGAGGCGCGCGTGACCACGCGACGCGAGACGTACGCCGACCTGATGGCGAGGGACATCTAACCCGTCGGTCCAGCGAGGCCCTGCAGGCTTTCGCGACGGGGCGGAATCGTATACGGAAGGGGAGTCGGATGACGGTAAGAATCGGACTGGTGGGCATCGGCACGGTCGGCGGCGGCTGCGTCGACATCATCCAGAAGCACCGGGAGTCGTTCCAGCGCCATTTCGGCATCGACATCGAGCTCGTGCGCGTGTGCTCGCTGGACAAGGCGCAGGCCGAGGCGCACGGGGTGGGCGAGCTGTTCACCGACGACTTCAACGAGATCATCGACGATCCGGCCATCGACGTGGTGGTGGAGCTCATCGGCGGCACCACGTTCGCGCGCACCGTCGTCATCAAGGCGCTGGAGGCGGGCAAGCACGTGGTCACCGCCAACAAGGCGCTCATGGCCACCCATGGCCAGGAGGTCATGGAGACCGCCCGCCGCATGAACCGCGAGATCGCCTTCGAGGCGAGCGTGGGCGGCGGCATCCCCATCATCGGGCCTTTGAAGCACTCGCTCATCGCCAACCAGATCACGTCGGTGATGGGCATCGTCAACGGCACCACGAACTACATGCTCACCCGCATGGACGAGGACGGCATGAGCTACGACGAGGCGCTGGCGGAGGCGCAGGCGAAGGGGTTCGCCGAGGCGGATCCGTCGGCCGACGTGGACGGCTACGATGCGGCGGCGAAGATCGCCATCCTGGCATCGATCGCCTTTAACTCGCGCGTGACCTTGGACGACGTGTTCACCAGCGGCATCTCCACCATCACGCCGGTCGATCTGGAGGCCGCGCACGACATGGGCTACGTGGTGAAGCTCCTGGCTTTGGCGCACCGCACCGAGCGCGGCATCGATGTGCGCGTGCATCCCACGATGATCCCCGCCTCGCACCAGATGGCGAAAGTGAACGGCGTGTACAACGCCATCTACGTGACGGGCGACTTCGTGGGCGAGACGATGTTCTTCGGCGAGGGCGCCGGCGCCGGCGCCGCGGCGAGCGCGGTGATGGGCGACGTTTTGGAGGTGGCGCGCCACGTGCAGCAGGGCATCGGCCCCATCGTGGGCTGCACCTGCACCGACGAGCTGCCCGTCATCCCCATCGAGGAGCTTTCCACCAAGTACTACATCCGCTTCACAGTCGCCGACCGCGCGGGCGTGCTGGCGTCGATGGCCACCGTGTTCGCGAACCATAACGTCAGCGTGCATTCGGTGGTGCAGCGCGGCGCGAAGAACAGCGACGAGGTGTACATCGTCTACGTGACGCACACCGCCTGCGAGAAGGACATCCGCGAGGTGCTGGCCGACATCGCCGGCCTCGATGACGTGCTGCGCGAGGAGCCCAACGTCATCCGCGTCGAGGACCGGTAGGCGCCGCGCAAGTTTGCCGCGTCCTTACCCGGGCCTTGCCTGCGTTTTACGGCTGCGGGTTAGCATGGATGCCGTCCGCTGCATCGGATGCGGCGGACGGCATCCATGAGGCGACGGAAGGGGTTTTCTTGGAACGCATAGGCGTGATCTTCGATTGCGACGGGACGCTGATCGACTCCATGGGGGTGTGGCGCGAGCTCGAGGAGGAGATGGCCCGCCGCGCCGGCGCGGCGCTTGCCCCCGCCGATATCGAGCTGATCAACACGCTCACCATCCCCGAAAGCGGGCGCTATTTCCACGAGCGCTTCGGGCTGGGGTCTTCCAGCGAGGAAGTGGTGGGCATGATGAACGACTTCATCCTAGGCTACTACCGCGATCGCGCCGAGGCGCGCCTCGGCGTAATGGACTTCATCGACGCGTTGGCGCAGCGCGGCGTCGCGATGACCGTGGCGTCTTCGAGCCCCCAGGCCTATCTGCAAGCGGGACTGAAGCGGACGGGCATCGCCCCGTACATGGACGCGATCGTGTCGGTGGATGATGTGGGGAAACCGAAGCGCGAACCCGACGTCTACGACCATGCCCGCGCGATCATGGGGACATCCCTTGCCGCCACCTGGGGATTCGAGGATTCCATCTACGCGGTGCGCACGCTCGTCCGCGCGAATTACGGCGTGGTCGGCGTGTACGACCGCGATGACTCCGGCACGTGGGACCAGCTTGAGGCGGAGGCGTCGTTCGCCATCCGCAGCTTCGAAGACCTCTCCGCCGACGCGTTCATCGAGCAGGCGCGGATGCGCGCGAGCCGCTGCGCGTAAGCTCGGCGCCTAACGGGCGCCGAGGGTGCGTTTGGCCACCTCGCCCGGCGATGCAGGGCCGATGTCCGCCTGCGAGCGTTCGGACGCGCCGAGCGCTTTGCGGACGCGCTGCGGGGTCATTCCCACGGATCGCGCTCGAACAGCGGGCGCTCTTCGCGACGATCGGAATAGGGGTCGTACCCGTCGTCGTCCTCGTTCTCGGCGCGGATGTTGGGATCGCCCGCGCCCGCCGACGGCGAATCGGGGCGATCGGGGGCGCCGCCCGCAGGCGAGCCTGCCCCTTCCCCTTGCGGCTTCACGGGCGTATACGTCGGTTTCAGCGTGTAGTTCCTGTCGACCATGCCAATGCACCTCGCTGGGATGAGAAAAATCCTCCGCCCCTTTTTCTCATTCCCCGCTGCGGAGCTATGCTCCGGCGCGCTCGTCGTTGCCTTCGGTGGCCTCCTCGCCCACGCGGTTGATGTCGTAGGGCGTGGTCTGGTACACGTAGTAGTTCAGCCAGTTCGTGTAGAGCAGCTGCGCCTCGGCGCGCCATGTGCTGTAGGGCTCGGCCTCGGGGTCGTCGCCGGGGAAGTAGTGGCGCGGCAGCGGCATGTCCATGCCCTTGGCGATGTCGCGGCGGTATTCGGCCATGAGCGTGTCGGTGTCGTACTCGGGGTGGCCGAACACGAAGAAGTTGCGGCTGTCGGTGCTCTTGGCGATGTAGACGCCCGCCTCGTCGGATGTGGCGATGAGCTCCAGGTCGGGATGCTTCTCGATGTCCTCCGCGTGCACCTCGGTGTGGCGGGAGTGCGGTGCCATGAAGCGGTCGTTGAACCCGCGCACCAAAGGCGAGGAGGGCTTCACCAGCTCGTGCTCGAACACTCCGAACAGCTTCTGCGGCAGCTCGAACTTCGGCACGCCGTAGTGGTGGTAGATGCCCGCTTGCGCGCCCCAGCAGATGTGCAGCGTGGAGTGCACGTTGGTGGCGGCCCAGTCCATGATGCGGCAGAGCTCGTCCCAGTAGTCCACGTCCTCGAAGTCGAGCAGCTCCACCGGCGCGCCGGTGATGATCATGCCGTCGTAGCGGCGGTCCTTGATCTGGTCGAAGGTGGTGTAGAACGTCTCCAGGTGCTGCTCGGACACGTTCTTCGCCTCGTGGCTGGCGGTCTGCAGCAGCTCCACCTCGATCTGCAGCGGGGTGTTGGAGAGCTTGCGCATGATCTGCGTTTCGGTGGCGATCTTGGTGGGCATGAGGTTGAGCAGCAGCACGTGCAGCGGGCGGATGTCCTGGTGCATGGCGCGGTATTCCGTCATCACGAAGATGTTCTCGCCCTGCAGCACTTCGGTTGCGGGCAGCGCGTCGGGGATCCTGATGGGCATGATGGCCGTCCTTCTTCGTTGCGTTCCGGGTGCGTCCCGGCTTGCGATTTCCGTTCGCCATCATAGCAAAAGGAAGGGTTGGCGGCGGCGGGCTGCGTCATCTCCTGCAAATCCGCGACCGAAACGCGCGCCTGGAGGGCGTTTTCGCGCGTGTTTCGGTCGCGGATTTGCACGTGGCGGCGAACGCGGGCGGTGCGGGCGGGGAGAGGGCAAAGAATGGGCGAGGAGCGAGCGGGGAACACGGGCGGAGATGCGCGCGGCGGCGTTTCGGCGTATTGCTTCGCCGTAAAATATGGGGAGCGCGCGTGATGCAGGTGTTCGCGGCATATAATGGAGCGGTTGCAAGCCGCGGAAGCGCGCCGCTCATGCGTGGCTGCCTTCCGAGATCCGATTAAGGAGCGCATCCATGACCCAATCCATCGACACCGTTTGCGTGCAGGGCGGCTACCAGCCCGAAGACGGCGGCCCGCGCCAGCTGCCCATCTACCAATCCACCACGTGGAAGTACGACACGTCCGAGCATATGGGGCGCCTGTTCGACCTCGAGGAGGAGGGCTACTTCTACACCCGCCTGCAGAACCCCACCAACGACGCCGTGGCGGCGAAGATCGCGGCGCTGGAGGGCGGCACGGCGGCGATGCTCACGTCGTCAGGCCAGGCGGCGAACTTCTTCGCGGTGTTCAACATCGCCGGCTGCGGCGACCACGTGGTTGCCAGCTCCGCGATTTACGGCGGCACGTACAACCTGCTGGCGCACACGATGGGCCGCATGGGGCTGGAGTGCACGTTCGTGGATCCGCACTGCACCGACGAGGAGCTGGAGGCGGCGTTCCGCCCCAACACCAAATGCGTGTTCGGCGAAACCATCGCCAACCCCGCGCTCGCCGTGCTGGACATCGAGCGTTTCGCGAAAGCCGCGCATGCGCACGGCGTGCCGCTGATCGTGGACAACACGTTCCCCACGCCCATCATGTGCCGGCCGATCGAGTGGGGCGCCGATATCGTGACGCACTCCACCACCAAGTACATGGACGGCCATGCCGCCACCGTCGGCGGGGCCATCGTCGATTCCGGCAAGTTCGATTGGGACGCCCATGCCGAGAAGTTCCCCGGCCTCACCACGCCCGACGAGAGCTACCACGGCGTCGTCTACACGCAGAAGTTCGGCCTCGCGGGCGCGTTCATCACCAAGTGCACCTCGCAGCTGATGCGCGATTTCGGCTCCATCCAGTCGCCCCAGCACGCGTTCTTCCTGAACTCCAGCTTGGAGAGCCTGCATCTGCGCATGCCGCAGCATTGCAAGAACGGCTTGGCGTTGGCCGAGCATCTGGCGGGCCATCCCAAGGTCGCGTGGGTGCGCCACCCCTCGCTGCCGGGCGATTCCGAGTACGAGCTGGCGCAGAAGTACCTGCCGAACGGCAGCTGCGGCGTGGTGAGCTTCGCGCCCAAGGGCGGGCGCGCTGCGGCCGAGGTGTTCATGAAGAACCTGAAGATGGCCGCCATCGCCACGCATGTGGCCGATGCGCGCACCTGCGTGCTGCATCCGGCGAACGCCACGCATCGCCAGATGAACGACGAGGAGCTGGCGGCGGCGGGCATCACGCCCGATCTGGTGCGCCTGAGCTGCGGCATCGAGGGCACCGAGGACCTCATCGCCGACATCGACCAGGCTCTGGCTGCGATCTAGGGGAGCGGGATAGGGAAACCCTTCTTTTCGGTCCTGCTGCGATCCGGCGGATAGCGGGCGAGGGCTTTCCTCGTTTCGGGAAACGGCCTTTGCGAGGCCGGGCGCGCGCTGTTCGCGTCCGGCCTTCCTTTCGCCTTGACTAAAGTTTGACATCAAAGTAAAATACTTCGACATCAAATCATTTGACGGAAATGGTGAAAAGGGGGTCGGATTGAGCGAAGGCTATGCGCAGGCTCTCTCGCGCACGTTGGCGCTTTCGAACCATTATCTTATGCTGCAGGTCGAGCGCAGCGGGCTGCGCGGGTTGGCGCCGTCGCACGGCGAGATCTTGGTGCAGCTTTTCGCTTGCGAGCGAGTGTGCATGTCCGAGCTGTCGCAGCGCATCGCGCGCGATCCGTCCACGGTTACCGCCCTGGTGAAGAAGCTGGTGGCTATGGGGCTTGCCCAAACGGGGAAAAGCCCGCACGATCGTCGCTCGACGGTGGTGTCGCTCACGGCGAAGGGCCGCGCGCTCAAAGGCGATTTCGACAGGATCTCCGTGCTGCTCGAATCGGTCTGGCATGATGGCATCGACGAGGCGGATCTGAAAACGATGATGCGCGTTCTGGAGAAGGTGCGCGGCAATCTGGGCGCGGCGATCGAGGAAGAATCGGAAAGCGAAGGAGAGTGCGAGGATGAAAACTGAAGCGAAGGCGCTTCCGCTGAAAAAGGCGGCGTTGGCCGTCGCGGGCATAGCGGCGGCGTTGCTGCTGGCGGCGGGGCTGGCGGGCTGCTCGGGCGGCGGCTCCGCCGATGATGCGGCGTCGGGCGGCGGGACGTCCGGCAAGACGCTGACCGTGGCGATGGAGCTGGCGTACCCGCCGTTCGAGACGCGCGACGAGGCGGGCGACGCCTACGGTATCTCGCCGGCGTTCATGCAGAAGTTCGCCGACGCGTACGGCTACGACCTGGTCATCGAGAACACGGCGTTCGACGGCCTCATCCCCGCGCTGCAGACCGACAAGGCCGACGCCGTGATGAGCTCGATCACCATCACCGACGAACGCGAGGCCGAAGTCGACTTCACCGATCCCTATGCGGTGGCGCAGCTGGCCATCCTTGCGAATGCCGATTCGGGCGTCGGCAGCATCGAGGATTTGAACCAGCCCGACAAGACCGTGGCGGTGAAGACCGGCTCCACCGGCGACGTGTACGCGACGAAGAACCTGACCAACGCGCAGATCGTGCGCCTCGCCGATGAGAGCGCGTGCGTGACCGAGGTGGTGCAGGGCCGTGCCGACGGGTTCCTGTACGACCAGCTGACCATCTACCGCAACAACCAGGCAAACCCCGATACGACCGCGGCGGTGTTCATCCCGTTCCAGGATCCCGAGTACTGGGGCATCGCGGTGGCCGACGGCAACGACGAGCTGCGCATTCAGTTCAACGAGTTCATCGCGCAGTGCAAGCAGGACGGCACGTTCGAGGAGCTCACCCAGGAGTACTTGGCGGACGAGAAGGCCGCGTTCGACGAGCTGGGCTTCCGCTGGTTCTTCGACTTCGACGATGCGGATGTCGGCGCGAGTGACGCTGCCGGTGTCGGCGATGATGCCGCCGCTGCCGAGGACGCCGCATAATGGCGAACCCCTTCGTCGCATCCCCGAAGCGTCCGGCGCCGCCCGCCAAGGCGGTGCTGAACTACCTGATCGTATGCGTGGTGCTGGTCGGGCTGTTCTGGGCGTCGCTGGGCATGGCGGGCATCGCGCTCGATTTCGACTTCGTGTGGCAGTTCCGCCAACGCATCTGGGACGGCTTCGCGCTGACGGTGGGGCTTTCCGCCGCCAGCTTGGTGGCCAGCCTGGCCATCGGCATTCCCGTGGCGGTGGGGCAGGGCAGCCGCATCCTGGCGGTGCGCTACCTGTGCGACGTCTACGTCAAGATCATCCGCGGCACGCCGCTGCTGGCGCAGATCTACCTGTTCTATTACATCGTGGGGACGGCGTGGGGCGTGGAGAACCGCGTGGTGGCAGGCGTGCTGATACTCTCGGTGTTCTCGGGCGCCTACATCGCCGAGATCATTCGCGGGAGCCTCTCGTCCATCGACGCCGGACAGCTGGAGGCGGCGCGCGCCTGCGGGTTCACGCGCGCGCAGACGGTGCGCCATATCATCGTGCCGCAGCTCGTGTCGCGCACGCTTCCGGCGCTCACCGGGCAGTTCGCGAGCATCGTGAAGGATTCGTCGCTTTTGTCGGTGATCGCGGTCATCGAGCTCACGCAGACCATGCGCGAGATCACGGCGACCAACTTCAACCTGTTCGGCGGCTACCTGTTCCTGGCGGCGGTGTATCTGTGCCTGACGCTGCCCATCATGTTCGTCAGCAAGCGCTTCGAGAAGAGGCTGGACTATGAGCATTAGAGGATGCGGCGACGGGCATGCGCCTGGCGGGGCCGCGCGGTTCGCCGTGCCGGTTCGCCGAGCGCGACGGCGGGATGCGATCGAAGGAGGCGTTTCGTGCGCATCGAGATGAAGGGCCTTGCGCGTTCGTTCGATGGCAAGACGGTGCTCGATGGGATCGACTTCGACGACGACGTGTCGACGTTGGCGATCATCGGGCCTTCGGGCGGCGGCAAGTCGACGCTGCTGCGCATTCTGGGCGGCCTTCTGCCGGCGACTGCGGGAGAGGTGCTGGTGGATGGTGCGCCCGTGCCACGCGACGAGGCCGGGCTCGCTCGCTATCGTGCGACGCTGGGGTTCGTGTTCCAAGATGGCGGCTTGTTCCACCACCTGAGCGCGCACGACAACATCGCGCTGCCGCTTCGCGTGGTGCACGGCGTGCCGGACGCCGAGGCGGACGAGCGCGCCGAGGAGCTGCTGGCGCGGTTCGGGCTGGCGGGCGAGGGCGGCAAGCGTCCCGCGCAGCTTTCCGGCGGCCAGCGCCAGCGCGTGGCGATCGCGCGTGCGGTGGCGGCGCGTCCGCGGATGCTGCTGCTCGACGAGCCGACGAGCGCGCTCGATCCGGAATACACGACCGACGTGCTCGATCTGCTGCGCGATCTGAAAGACGAAGGAACGCACTTCGTCGTGGTGACGCACGAGATGGGCTTCGCGCGCCATGCCTGCGACAAGGTGGCGTTCCTGTGCGACGGCAAGCTGCTCGAGCACGGCGAGAGCGCGCGGGTGTTCGGCGATCCGCAAACGCCGGAGCTGCGGCGGTTCCTCAGCCGCCTGCTGGAATGGAGCGTGTGATGAGAAGAAGTGAGAAAAAGGGGCGGAGGTTTTTCTCATTTTGGACAAAGTGAGAAAAACCTCCGCCCCTTTTTCTCATCGAAGGGGGCGATGATGTGATCGGGCTCTTGTACGAGTCGGGGGAGTGGTCCGACTACAAATTGGCGGCGGAGCTTGCCGAGGCGGGATGCGAGGTGCGTATGATCGACCTCGCCATCGGCGGCGAAGGCGATTGGCGCGCGGAGGCGGTTGCGGCGCATGAGGCGCTTTCGTGCGACGTGCTGGTGAGCCGCATCTTCGCGAGCGCGGTGTTCCGCAGGCATGGGTTCGTGCACGAGCGCATGCGGCGCCTCGTCGCCGATGCGGAGCGCCTCGGAATCCCGATGGTCAATCCGGCACGCGCCCACTTCTTCGAGATCGACAAACGCCGCGCGACCGAGGAGCTGGCGCATGCGGGTATCGACGTGCCGCGCGTGCAGGCGTGTGGGATGCCCGGAGACCTGTTGCCGTTTGCCGGCGCGTCAGAAGGCGGCGGCTCCGCAGCTTTTCCAGCTGCGTCGCGAGGCTTCGCCTACCCCTGCATCATCAAGCCCAACTGCGGCGGACGCACCACGTTTACGAAGGTCGCGCGTTCGGCGGATGAGGCGCACGTCTTCCTTGCATCCGCGCCGCAGATCGACTTTATCGTGGAGGACTACGTCGAACCCGAGCGGGGGTTCATCACGCGCATCGAGTTGGTGGACGGCGCGGTCGCGCTCGTCGTAAAACGCAGCGTGGTGGACGGCGGCCTTTCCGCCTACCACCTGGGATCGGAATACGAGCTGTATCCGGAATGCGCGCCACGGGTCCGCGCGGCGGCGGAGGAAGCCGGGCGCACGCTGTCGATCGGGTTCGGCAGCTTCGACATCATCGAGAACGCCGGGCGCGCCTACGTGATCGATGCGAACTCGGTGTCGAACGTGTCGCCCGACAATACCGAGACGTTCGGCGGCTTCGATCTGATGCGCGAATACGCGCAGGCGATCGCGAAAAGGATCCAGAATCTGCAAAGGGAGGATAAGGAATGTTGAAATTCGAGACGATCGAGGACATCTACAACGCGTTCGATCAGGTGGGGTGCTGCAGCTTCGCGACGCTCGACGGCAAGGGCGGCGTGGAGAGCCGCATCGCGCACTTCTTCGCATGGGACGAGGAGGGGCTGTATCTGCGCACGATGACGGTGAAGCCGTTCTACCGCCAGCTCAAGGAGGGCGGCGTCGTGACGGCGTGCGGCGAGCGCACCGAGGCCCCGTGCCAATGGGACGACGACAACATGCCGCATTTCCAGCCCGGCTACATGGTGCGCGTGACAGGCGACGTGCGCGAGCTGTCGCAGGCGGAGGTCGATGCGAAGGCGGCGGCAAGCCCGCTGTTCAACGTGGCGGTCTACGACATCAAGAAGTACCCCGAGACGCGCGTGTTCGTGCTGCATCGCGGCCATGCGGAGCTCTACGACTACGACTTCAACATGGTGCATCGCGACCATAAGCTCCTGCGTGCGCGCACGGCGTTCGGCGGCGCGGAAGCGGAGCCGGCGGGCCTGAGCATCGATCCCGACCTGTGCATCGCCTGCGGCAGCTGCGCGGCCGCGTGCACGCACAAGGCGATCGTTCCCGGCGACGCGTACTCCATCCTCGGCGAGCGCTGCGACGAGTGCGGCAACTGCTATCACGTGTGCCCGGCGGGCGCGGTCATCGGGAAGGGAATCGCGTAGCGAAGGAGCTTCGCGCCGCCGCCATGGTTGCGGGCGGAACGTGGTCGGCTCTGCGCTCCATGCACTGGCGCGGCACGCAGGACCGGTCCCGTTCCGCGCACGCGCCATGCGGGCCGGCTTCGTCCTTCTGCGCGGTGGCGCGTCGTTTCGCCCCGCTCGCGTGTTGTTCATTGATCTGCAACGAATGCTCCAGCACTATAGCGTGGTAAAGCGTTTGGCATCGCATCGCCCTGCGAGGGGCGGCGCGAAGGCGGGCGACGGCAACACCGAAGGGGGACGAAGCGCATGACGTACGCGATCCATTGCATGAACAACATCTCGGACAAGGGCATCGCCCTGCTGTCGTCCGACTACAAGCTCACCGACGACCTCTCGCAGGCCGAGGGCGTCCTCGTGCGCAGCGCCTCGTTGCACGATGTCGAGCTCCCCGAGGGGCTGCGCGCCATCGCGCGTGCCGGCGCAGGCGTCAATAACATCCCGCTGGACAAGTGCGCCGAGGCCGGCATCGTCGTGTTCAACACGCCGGGTGCCAACGCCAACGCGGTGAAGGAGCTGGTGATCGCCGGCCTGATGATGGGCGCGCGCGACATCGCGGGCGGCATCGCTTGGTGCCGCGAGAACGCCGACGACCCCAACATCGGCAAGGCGGCAGAGAAAGCGAAGAAGGCCTTCGCCGGCACCGAGATCATGGGCAAGAAGCTGGGCGTCATCGGCCTGGGCGCCATCGGCGCGCTGGTGGCCAACGCCGCCGTCGACCTGGGCATGGACGTCTACGGCTACGATCCGTTCGTGTCGGTCGATGCCGCTTGGCGCGTATCGAGCGCGGTGCATCACGTCACGAACCTGGACGACATCTACGCGGCCTGCGACTACCTGACCATCCACGTGCCCGCTACGCCCGACACGGTGGGGATGATCGGCGCGCAGGCGATCGCCCAGATGAAGGGCGACGTTGTCGTGCTGAACTTCTCGCGCGACACGCTGGTGGACGAGGCCGCCATGGCAGCCGGCCTCGAGTCGGGCAAGGTGCGCCGCTACGTCACCGACTTCGCCACGCCTGCCGCGATGGAGATGCCGGGGGCGGTCGTGCTGCCGCATCTGGGTGCCTCCACGGCCGAGGCCGAGGAGAACTGCGCGGCGATGGCCGTGCGCGAGCTGATGGACTACTTGGAGAACGGCAACATCGCCAACTCCGTGAACTATCCCGTATGCAACATGGGGCCGCGTCCCTCCGAGGGCGGGCGCATCGCGGTCCTGCATGCCAACGTGCCGAACATGATCAGCCAGATCTCCGGCGCGCTTGCCGCGGAGGGCGCCAACATCGCCAACCTCACCAACAAGGCGCGCGGCGAGCACGCCTACACCCTCATCGACACCGACGCCGCCGTGGCGGACGAGGCCCTTGTCGCCCTGCGCGCCATCGAGGGAATCCGCCGCGTGCGGGCGATCGGATAGCGCCGCCGACGTCCCGTTGCCGTTCTCGGGTGGGCTGCGTTGGGCTCGAACGGGGGAGGAAGCCTCTCGTTCGCGCACCCCGTTCCCCGTGCGGCGATCAGGTGCCCCGCAACCCCGTATTCCTGTGTGCAAACTGCGATGATGCCCCGGTTGCTCGTTGCAATCGGGGCATTCGCGCGCTACACTGCAAAAGTTCGCTTTCAAAAGCCCCGTGCAGCAGGGGAAGCGGAAACGCGATGGCGAGGGAGTCCAGGCCCGAGCCTGCGTGTCGGCGTAGGAAACCGGCGTCCGTAGACCTGCAACTTTTGAAAACCGACGCCCATTGCGGAGGTGACGCGGACCGGGAGGCGGCGATGCGCCGGCTCCGAAGGCGGGAACGCCGAAAGGGACGTGCCGCAGTGGTGCCTGCAAGCAGTGCGCTGCGAGCGGGCGAAAAGAGTTTAGTGGAGGAAAGAAGAAGTGAAGACGTATTACGCGAAGCCCAACGAAGTGGAGCGTGAGTGGGTCCTCATCGACGCCGCCGACCAGGTGCTCGGCCGCGTCGCTGCGAAGGCGGCTCAGATCCTGAAGGGCAAACACAAGCCGCAGTACACCCCTCATGTCGACACCGGCGATTTCGTGATCATCATCAACGCCGAGAAGATCCGCGTGACGGGCAACAAGGCCACGGACAAGGTGTACTACCGCCACACCGGCCATCCCGGTGGACTGAAGTCCGAGACCTTCAACGAGGCCATCGCGAAGCATCCCGAGCGCGTCATCGAGCATGCCGTCAAGGGTATGCTTCCCAAGAACACGCTGGGTCGCAAGATGGGCATGAAGCTGAAGGTGTACGCCGGCCCTGAGCATCCGCATATGGCTCAGAAGCCCCGCGAGATCAAGATGGAGGGTTAAACCATGGCAGGTGAAGCTTTGTATTACGGCACCGGCCGTCGTAAGAACGCCGTCGCTCGCGTTCGCTTGGTTCCCGGCACCGGCAAGGTGACGATCAACGGCCGCGATGGCGCCGAGTACTTCGGTCGCGAGGCCCTGTTGGACTACGCTAAGACCCCGTTCAAGGTGACGGATACCCAGGGTCACTTCGACGTGATCGCCCGCATCGCCGGCGGCGGCATCTCGGGTCAGGCCGGCGCCCTGCGCCACGGCATCTCCCGCGCCCTGCTGGAGGCCGGCGACTACCGCGCCGAGCTGAAGCGCGCCGGCTACCTGACGCGCGACCCCCGTATGGTCGAGCGCAAGAAGTACGGCCTGAAGAAGGCCCGCAAGCGCCCGCAGTTCAGCAAGCGCTAATCTGGGTTGCGGCGGTCTGCCGACCGCCGCACCTTCTCGACGCTGCGAAGGGCCCTGGCACCGGATCTCGCGGCGATCACGAGGACTCGCGTACCGAAGTACGCTTCGCCCTCGCGATCCTCACGATCTCCGGCACCAGGGCCCTTCTCGCTGTCTTGCACTCTACCTGTGTGAAAAAGTGACTGTCCCTTTTTCACGTTCTGGGTCTTATAATGGATGCAGTTTAATAGTGGAGCTGGTCGACTATATAGCTGATTGATCGTCCGGCACGAGAAAGGATGCGCATCATGGAGACCTACTACAACCCCGAGGATCTGGCCAAGTTCTCCGCCGACGGCGTGGGCGAGGGTGCGCCCGAGCTGTGGGATCTGTTCATGGCCTACTACGGCAAGGTGTTCGCCGAGGGCGAGCTAACCGCGCGCGAGAAGGCGCTTATCGCGCTCGCCGTCGCCGCCGCCGTGCAGTGCCCGTATTGCATCGACGCCTACACCAACACCTGCATGGAGATGGGCGTCACCAAGGAGCAGATGACCGAGGCCTTCCATGTGGCAAACGCCATCCGCGGCGGCGCGGCGCTTGCTCACGGCGTCCAGATGGTCAGCCTGGTGGACAAGCTGGAGATGTAGCGCCCGATGTCCAACATCGAAGACGTTAACGAGGCGTTGGCGAAATATCCGCCGTTCTGGGAGAGGGTGGGCGAGTGCCGCTTCACCGAGGAGCGGCTGGACACCCTGCAGATCAACATCGGCTTGAAGTGCAACTTCGCCTGCAAACACTGCCATGTGCAGTCGAGCCCCGCGCGCACCGAGGAGATGTCGCGCGAGACGCTCGAGCAGTGCCTGAAAGTGTACGGGGACTACGGTTTCTCGGTGATCGACGTGACGGGCGGCGCGCCCGAGATGAACCCGAACTACGAATGGTTCATGCGCGAGGCCGCCGCCACTGGCGCCCGCGTGATCACGCGTTCGAACCTGGCGATCTGCGAGGAGCCCGGGTACGAGCACCTTCCGGAGCTGTGGGCGGAGCTGGGCATCGTCGTGTTCGCGTCGCTTCCTCACTACATCAAGAAATCGTCGGAGAAGCAGCGCGGTGCGGGCACGTTCGATCCCATCATCCGCGTGATGCGGCGTCTGTGCGAGCTGGGGTACGGCAAAGGGCCGGGCGCCGGTCCTGGCGGCAAGACGCTCGAGCTCGACTTGGTGTTCAACCCCAGCGGCGCGGTGTTGCCGCCCGACCAGGAGGCGATGGAGCGCGAGTACAAGCGGAAGCTGGACGAAGGGTTCGGCATTTGCTTCGACAACCTGTTCTGCATCGCCAACGCCCCGGGCGGCCGCTTCGGCGAGCGCCTGCTGGCGACCGGCAACATGGACCGCTACATGAACAAGCTCATCGGCGCGTTCAATCCCGACACCGTGCCGGCGATGATGTGCCGCACGCAGCTCTCGGTGCGCTGGGACGGCGCGCTCTACGATTGCGACTTCAACCAAGCGGTCGACATGCCGTGCAAAAACGGCCTGAACATCGCGGATATGGCGAACGACCCGTCGATCCCGGCAAAGCGGGACATAGTGTTCGCGAACCACTGCTATGCCTGCTGCGCCGGCGCCGGCAGCAGTTGAGGCGGCGCCACCGCGTAGGTCTACGCGAACGGGGCAACGGAATGAAGGGCGGCGGCTTGCGGGCCGCCGTCTTGGATTGGGCGGCGGCTTGCGGGCCGCCGCTTTTATTGCGCAGCAAGCTGCTGCGCAATTCAGGCGATCCGCGTTTTACGCCGCTTCCTTGGCTGGAGCGGCGCACCCGGCCGCCGCCATCGCCTCCAGCAGGTGGCGGTATTGCGCTGCATGGCGTTTGACGGGAATTTTACGTGCCAACCGTGCTAAAGTTTCCCCATGTGAAAACGACGAGCAGGGGGCGAGGTTCTTTATGCCGCACGTATCGGAAATCTACGGCTCGATGGTGTTCAACGAGCACACGATGCAGGAGCGCCTGCCATCGGCGACGTACAAAAGCCTCCTGAAGACCATCAAAGAGGGCAAGCCGCTCGATCTGGACGTGGCCAACGTCGTGGCGCACGCCATGAAGGAATGGGCCATCGAGAAGGGCGCCACGCACTACACGCATTGGTTCCAGCCCCTCACCGGCATCACGTCGGAGAAGCACGACAGCTTCCTCGACCCCATCAGCGACGGCCGCGCCATCATGAGCTTCTCGGGCAAGGAGCTCATCAAGGGCGAGCCCGACGCCTCCAGCTTCCCCTCCGGCGGCCTGCGCGCCACGTTCGAAGCGCGCGGCTACACGGCGTGGGACCCCACCAGCTACGCGTTCATCAAAGACGAGGTGCTGTGCATCCCCACGGCGTTCTGCAGCTACACCGGCGAGGCGCTCGACAAGAAGACCCCGCTCCTGCGCTCCATGGGCGCCATCCAAGAGCAGGTGAACCGCGTGCTGGCGCTGTTCGGCGAATCGGAGCAGCGCGTGATAACCACGGTGGGCGCCGAGCAGGAGTACTTCCTCATCTCCGAGAAGGACTACGAACGCCGCCGCGACCTCATCATGACCGGCCGCACGCTGTTCGGCGCGATGCCCAGTAAGGGCCAGGAGCTCGACGAGCACTACTTCGGCGCCATCCGCCCCACGGTCAACGAGTTCATGAAGGAGCTCGACAACGAGCTGTGGGCGCTGGGCGTGCCGGCGCGCACGAAGCACAACGAGGTGGCGCCCGCCCAGCACGAGCTGGCCCCCATCTTCACCAACGCCAACCGCGCCATCGACGAGAACCTGCTCACGATGGAGAAGATGCGCCT
>URRZ01000027.1 GCA_900550385.1 uncultured Coriobacteriaceae bacterium
CTTCACCGAGACCACCATCTACGATTACAGCGTGCTTGCGGCGCGCTTCCGTGAGATGGCGTTCCTGAACAAGGGTCTGAGGATCACGCTGACCGATGAGCGCGCAAATCCGAGCCTCATCGTGTCGGACGCCTCGCCCGAGCCGCATAGCGACGTCTTCCAATACGAAGGCGGCATCATCGACTTCGTGACTTATCTTAACGAGGGCCGCGAAACGCTGAACAAGCCCATCTACTTCGAGGCCGAAAGCGCCGACGGTACGGTCGAGGTGGCCATGCAGTGGTCCACGTCGTTCTCCGCGAACTCCGTCATGGCGTTTGCCAACAACATCAACACGCACGAGGGCGGCACGCACCTCGACGGCTTCAAGCAGGCCGTCACGCGCACCATCAACGAGTATGCGCGCAGCAAGGGCATCCTGAAGGAGAAGGACAACAACCTCTCCGGCGACGACACTCGCGAGGGTTTGGCCGCCGTCATCTCCGTGAAGCTGCACGACCCGCAGTTCGAGGGCCAGACGAAGACGAAGCTCGGCAATTCCGAGATCCGCCCGCTCGTCCAGAACGCCGTCACGCAGGGTTTGGCCGAGTACCTGGAGGAGAACCCCGCGCCGGCCAAGCGCATCATCGGCAAGGCAACGCAGGCCTTGAAGGCCCGCGAGGCCGCCCGCAAGGCCCGCGAGATGACGCGCCGCAAGGGCGTGCTCGACTCGTTCGCCCTGCCGGGCAAGTTGGCGGACTGCTCGTCCAAAAAGCCCGAAGAGTCCGAAATCTTCATTGTAGAGGGCGATTCCGCAGGTGGCAGCGCCAAGCAGGCGCGCGACCGCAAGACGCAGGCCATCCTGCCGCTGCGCGGCAAGATCTTGAACGTCGAGCGCGCCGGCCTGCATCGCGCCCTTTCCAGCGACACCATCAGCTCGCTCATCACGGCCATCGGCACGAACATCGGCGAGGACTTCGACGCCGACCAGGCTCGTTATCACCGCATCATCATCATGACCGATGCCGATGTCGACGGCGCGCACATCCGCATCCTGCTGCTGACGTTCTTCTATCGCTACATGCCCGAGCTCATCAACCGCGGCTATGTCTACATCGCATGCCCGCCCATCTTCGGCGTGAAGAAGAAGAACACCCGCTCCACGAAGATCGAGCGCTATATCTACGACGAGAACAGCCTGAGCCGCGAGCTCGAGGAAATGGGCGGTTCCGAGAAGTTCGACGTGCAGCGCTACAAGGGCCTGGGCGAGATGGACCCC
The DNA here is from genome assembly GCA_900550385.1 of uncultured Coriobacteriaceae bacterium. Lineage (GTDB taxonomy): Bacteria > Actinomycetota > Coriobacteriia > Coriobacteriales > Eggerthellaceae > Aphodovivens. Next base: position 1,259 of record URRZ01000027.1, read on the forward strand.
GAGCAGCTGTGGGAAACCACCATGGAGCCCGCTACCCGCACGCTTCTGCAGGTGAGCATCGACGATGCCGCCGAGGCCGAGCGCACGGTCAGCGAGCTCATGGGCGATCAGGTCGAGCCGCGCAAGGAGTTCATCCAGAAGCACGCCCGCGACGTTAGATTCTTGGACATCTAGGAGAATTGAATGGCAGATAACACTGACAACCGCGATGGTCAGGGCGGCGAGGAGCTTCCCGACGACCTGAAGCGCCTGGTCGATGCCGCCGAGGAAGACGCGGCGGACGCCGGCGAGCAGGACGTCGAGCAGCCCGAGCCCGGCCACACGGTAACGTCGGGCCCGGTGTCCGAAGAGGACAAGGCCCGCTCGCTTATCGACATGTCCACCGTCGCCAACCCCCACGGCTCCATCATCGAGGACGCAAACGGCGGCGAAGGCACCACCGTTCGCGCGGCGTATCTGGGCAAGGAGATGGCTTCTTCGTTCCTGGAGTATTCCATGAGCGTCATCGTCAGCCGCGCCCTGCCCGACGTGCGTGACGGCCTGAAGCCGGTCCATCGCCGCATCCTGTACGCCATGAACGAGTCCGGCTACACGCCGAACCGTCCCCATATGAAGTCGGCCCGTACTGTTGGCGACGTCATCGGCAAGTACCACCCGCACGGTGACTCCGCCGTGTACGACACCATGGTGCGCTTGGCCCAGCCGTTCAGCATGCGTGTGCCGCTTATCGACGGCCATGGCAACTTCGGCTCCATCGACGGCGACTCGGCGGCAGCAATGCGTTACACCGAGGCGCGTCTGGGCAAGGCGGCTATGGAGCTGCTGCGCGATCTCGACAAGGAAACGGTCGACTTCCAGCCCAACTACGACGAAAGCCTGGAAGAACCCACGGTCCTGCCCGCGCGCTTCCCCAGCTTGCTGGTCAACGGTTCCAACGGCATCGCCGTCGGCATGGCCACCAACATCCCGCCGCATAACCTCGGTGAGACTATCGACGCCACGTGCATGATGCTCGATAACCCCGAGGTGACCACCGCCGAGCTTATGACGGCACTTCCCGGTCCGGATTTCCCGACCGGCGGCATCATCATGGGCAAAAAAGGCATCCTGGACGCCTATGAAACGGGTCGCGGCAGCCTTACCGTGCGCGCGAAGTGCAAGATCGAAGAGGGCAAGAACGGCAAAAGCTCCATCGTGGTCACGGAGATCCCGTACCAGGTGAACCGTCAGCGTCTGCTTGAGAAGCTCGGCGAGCTGGTTCGCGAGAAGAAGCTTCCCGAGATCTCGAACATCCATGACGGCGCCGACCGCCACGGCATCGACATCATCATCGAGCTGAAGAAAGACGCCATCCCGCAGGTGGTGCTCAACAAGCTGTACAAGCACACGCAGCTGCAGGTGGGCTTCGGCGTCATCATGCTGGCGCTCGTCGACGGCGTGCCCCGCGTGCTCTCCCTGAAGGAGACGCTGCACTACTACATCGCCCACCAGGAAGACGTTATCGTGCGTCGTACGCGCTATGAGCTCTCCAAAGCCGAGGAGCGCGCCCATATCCTGGAAGGCTACGTGGTTGCACTCGACCACATCGACGAGGTCATCAGCATCATCCGCTCCTCGCAAACCGACAAGGAGGCGGCGGCTCGACTGACCGAGCGCTTCGGCCTTACCGACAAGCAGACCACGGCCATCCTGGAGATGCGCCTGCGCCGCCTGACCGGTTTAGAGCGCGAGAAGATCCAGTCCGAGTTGGAAGAGCTGCGCGAGAAGATCGCATACTATAACCGCGTGCTCTCCGATCCTCAGCTGGTGCGCGACATCATCAAGGAGGAGCTGCAGGAGATCAAGAAGAAGTTCGACACCCCCCGCAGAACGCAGCTCTCCGATGCCGCCAAGGACTTGGACGTCGAAGACCTCATCGCCGAGGAGAGCATGGTGGTCACGGTCACGAAGGCCGGCTACGTCAAGCGCCTGCCCGTTGCCACGTACCGTCAGCAGAAGCGCGGCGGCAAGGGCATGCAGGCGGTGAACTTGAAGGATAACGACTACGTCGAGCACCTGTTCGTCGCGTCCACGCACTCCTTCATGCTGTTCTTCTCCACGAAGGGCAAGGTGTACCGCCTGAAGGTCTACGAGCTGCCCGAGGCATCCCGTCACGCGCGCGGCACGGCCATTGTGAACCTGTTGCCGCTCGAGAAGGGTGAGACCATCAGCGCCGTCATCGCGACGAAGGACTTCCCGACCGACGAGTACCTTATGTTCGCCACCGAGCACGGCATGGTGAAGAAGACGTCCATGGAGCAGTACGACCGTACGCGCCGTGACGGCCTTATCGCCATCAACCTCAAGGACGGCGACCGCCTTATCAGCGTGCGCCGCGTGGCTCAGGGCGAGAACGTCATCATGGTGTCGTCCGCCGGCAAGGCCATCATGTGGCCCGAGGACGAAGTGCGCGCCATGGGCCGCGGCACCATGGGCGTGCGCGGCATGAACGCGCCGGCCGATGCCAAGGTGCTCGGCATGGAGATCGCCCGCCCCGAGACCGATCTGTTCGTCATCACCGAGAAGGGTTACGGCAAGCGTACGCCCATCTCTGAGTATCCGTCTCATCATCGCGGCGGTCAGGGCGTCTTCACCATCACCATGACGGAGAAGAAGGGCTTGTTGGCTGCCATGAAGATCGTCGGTGCCGACGATGAGATCATGATCATGTCCGAGGAGGGCGTCGTGGTGCGTACTCCCGTCGAGGGCATCTCCGAGCTCGGCCGCTCCACGCAGGGCGTCCGCGTCATGAACGTTGCCGAGGATGATCGCGTGACCGCCGTCGCCATCGCCGCCCACGGCAAGAAGAAATGCGCCGCAAATGCCGATGGCGCCGAAGAGCTGGACGAGTCGTCCATCGACGAGATGGAAGAGTAGCCAGCTTCAGGCATACGCAAACAATAGAGAAAGCCGCTCCGCAAGGGGCGGCTTTTCTGTTGCATGGGCATGTTGCCGTACAGCAGCGCGGGATGTTTCACGTGAAACATCTCAGTAGGAGGGTGCGGTTGGGCTGGATGATCGCGTGGAGTGTCGGTCTGCGGGTATGGTGGTCGCTGCAGTGCTACGAGAAGTCCTTTGGGTCGAGGTCCTCCAGGAAAGAACGGAACTCCTCAAGCTCCAATTCGGCGGACTCATCCTCGATGGGGTTTCGAACGATGTAGGGGTACGAAGCGCGCTCTAGGACGTCCTCGTTGATATAGAGCGGGGCATCTTCGCGCAAAGCAAGGGACAGAGCGTCACTGGGGCGGGCGTCCCGCTCGATGAGCCTCCCGTGCTGGCTCAGCGTGAGCTTCGCGAAAAACAGCGATCCCTTCACCTTGTCGATAAGGACGTGGTTGACGCTTGCATCAAGGTTGGTGAGGGCGTCGAGCAGCAGGTCGTGCGTCGTGGGGCGTGCAACCTTGGTATGCGTGACAGCCAAGTGCAGCTGAGCCGCTTCGGCGGCGCCCACCATAATGGGCACGATGCGCGATATGCCAGGCACGGGGCTCTCCTCGATAGGCTGCAGCACAAGGATGGAAGGGCCCGGTGCGCTTCCGATAATGATCTTTTGCACGGCGATGGGAACCAAGCCTGCTCCTAACTATAAGCGATTCGCTCATATATAATATCGAGCCCTTCAGAAGCCTCTTTATAAGGGATTATACTCGTGAATACAGCTCTGACCTGCGGTTTCTTCTGTAAAACAGCGGTTGGAAATAATTTTCCAAAAAGTTGAAAATTCTTCTTGACCATTCTTGGAAGACCTGGTTATAATAAACGAGCACTTTTCGAAGGGGCCCGTAGCTCAGTTGGTTAGAGCGCACGCCTGATAAGCGTGAGGTCGCTGGTTCAAATCCATTCGGGCCCACCATTTTAGCGATAAACGCTCCACCGTGAGCCGAGTTTGCCGGTGGAGCGTTTATTTATATCTAGGGACGGAAAGTGCGCGGCCATCCGGCCGAACCCATATGGGGCATTAGCTCAGCTGGGAGAGCGCGGGCTTTGCAAGCCTGAGGTCAGGGGTTCGATCCCCCTATGCTCCACCATCGATTCGAAGCCTGCCGATCACGGCAGGCTTTCTTGTTTGAGGGACCTTCGGGGAATCGAACCCGCGAGGGGAGAGCAGCCCAGTGGGCTGTTCTCGAAGGAGGGCGAAGTCCGACGCGTGCAGATTTGCGAAGCGAAGATGCCGATCCCTTATGTTCTGCCATCGAATGCAAACCTGCCGATCGTGGAGGACTTTCTTGTTTTCGGAGCCCGCATGGGATCGAACCCGCTAGGGGAGAACAGACCATTAGGCTGTTCTCCGATGAGAGGGAAATCCGACGTAGCGAGACGTGCCGGCCTTCTTTGTCGGGTTTGCACCCTCCGTTTCCGCCGTCCAATCGTTCTTTTCTCCGAAAACTGGACACTTTGAAAATTTCGCTGCGCTGTTTTCGGGAAATAGAACGGATTGAAGGGACTCCTTGTCGCATAGACCTCAATATTATTCGTGTAAGGCCAGTTCATAGTTATCCTCGTGCAAGATAATTTGAATACACAGAAGTTCATCCATTCTTTTCCGGGAAAACTGCGCAGCGGGACGCTCCAAGTGCCCAGTTTTCCCGAAAAAGCGCGCTTGCCGCCAAATGCCCAGCAGGGTCGCTGCCAAATACCCAGCACGTTTGCTGCCAAACACCCAGCGGAGTCGCTACCAAATGCCCAGCAGGATCCCGCGCGCCAATCCCAGCACGGCGATGTGCACGGGGTAGTAGGCGTAGAAGAACCACTTCATCGGCCGACCGCGCCGACCGTCGTAGAAGCACAGCAGCCCGCCTGCGGCGATGTTACCCGCTGCGTAGAGCAACGCGCCCACCGCCGCGGCATTCCCCGCAACCACCTGCAGCACAGCCGGGATCCCGAAACCCGCCGCCGGCAACGCGCCGCAGTAGAGCGCCTGCTGCCTGCGCGTCGGGGCCAGCCCGCAGACGAGCACCATCAGCACCCCGACGAACCCCCAGTCGCAGGCGAGGCTCGCGGCCGATCCGACGGCGACCGCCGCCCACCAACGCGCCGACCACCCGGCGCTCGTGTGGAAATGGAGCAGCAGCAGACCGATGAGCAGGGTGAACAGCACGTTGAGCTCGAGTCCGAGGAACAGCCCGTAGGGGATTTGCGACACGCCGGCGAACACCGCGAGCCTCATCTCGTAGCGCCTGATGTCGGACGTGTGCCGCCATCCTTCCGCGAGGAGGAACGCCATGATGGGGAACGTCAGCCCGCCGATCCCCTCCAGCAGGCCGAGCGCGGGGAAGGGCAGCATGTCGGGGAACAGATGCGCCGCATGGTTGCAGGTCATGCAGGTTATCGCGGCGACCTTCAGGGAAAACGACGAGATGCCCCGGCTGCTCTCCATTGCCCCTTCCGTTTCCTCCGTTCCGACGATTCCCCATCATTCTATTGGCAAAAAGGCGGTTTGATACCATGAAGGGGATGATCGCTGAAACGGACGATAGGCGAAAGGCTGCGCGTGGTTGACGGGGAAAAGGGGGGAATCGGCGGTTTCCGGAGGTCCTGCATGGAACACTCCGGCGCCATCGCCGTGGCAGCGCTTGTCGCCGTCCTCGCCATCCTTGCCTTCGCCTCGCCCTCGATCGGGCAGATCGCGCATGAAGGGCTGGAAGGGTACGCGCCCATTGCGGAATCGCTTCCGTCCTCCTTGGCCTGCATGGTCGTGGTGGCGTGCGTCCTTTGGGCCCTTCCTTTCGGGAAGATCGCCGAATCCCGCAGGGAGCAGGGCAACCCCCGGAACAAGCGCACGCGCATAGTCGACATCAAGCCCGCCGCGGCGCTGGTCGCGGTGGCCTGTCTCGCCGCATCCTCCGCCGTCTACCTTGCGGTGAAGCTCATCGGGTCTTCGTTCTCGTCCGCGGCCCTCCTCTCCGAGATGCTGGGCTCGGCGCCGACCGGCGGTGCCCTCGTGGAGCCGTCGCTTTGGGTGCCCGCCTCCGCGACGCTGCGATTCGCGCTGTTCCTTTCCATATGCGTCGCGACCGCGTTCTTCGAGGAGGGGCTATTCCGCGTCATCCTGCAGAAAAGCGCCGAGAAATCCCTTGTTGAGAAGGGGACCGATCCCTGCAAGGCCGGGTTGAAGGCGGCTTTCGCCATCAGCGTGGTGTTCGGGATCCTGCATGTCGCGACGGCTCCTTTGGAGGGGGCGGACCCTTTCCAAGTCGCGGTCCAGGCGGCGGCGAAGTTCGCCCAGGGGATGATGTTCGGCCTCATCATGACGGGCCTCCTGAAAAGAACGGGCAGCTTCTCCTTCATCGTGGCGCTGCATGCCTGCTACGACCTGATCCTGTTCTTCCCGCCTGCCCTCATGTTCGGCGTGATGCCCACCACCTACCTGACAGGCGACCCCTTGGACTCGCTCGCCCTCGTCGTCGCCGCCTGCGCGCTGATCCCCGCCGCCGTCGGCGCGGTCCGCGTGCTGCCCGCCGGCGGAGCTTGTGGGGGAGCGGTGCACGGCGATGCCTAGCGCGCATCCACGTGCTAGAATCGGGGATTGCAATCTCCAACGATCAGACGGGGGAACATGAACCGATCAGAAGCGCTGCGCATCCTCGGCCTGGGCGACGACGCCTCGCGCGAGGATATCCGGACGGCGTATCGGGAATCGGCCCAGATCCTCCATCCCGACAGATTCGCCAACAACAAGAAGCTGCAGGAACGCGCCACCGAGCAGTTCAAGAACCTCCAAGAGGCCTACGAGCTGCTGATGGGCAAGCGCGGCCGAAGCGATGCGGGCGGATCGTCCGGTTCCGCCGCCCGGCGCTCCGGGGCGGGGTTGGACGAGGCTCGCGAGATCGAGGCGCGCCTCGCCGGCATCGCCGCCGCGCGCGTGCAGCTGGTCGCCCAGCGCGACATGCTCTACGACGAGCGCCGCAACGGCGCGGCGTTCTTGGCGATAGGCGGGATCGTCGCGCTGCTGCTATGGCGCCGCCGCGCCGGGCTGCTCATGGCGGTCGCGGGCATCGCGTCCGCCGTGGCGGTGTGGGGGGCTGTCCAGATCATCTCGGTCCAGCGCTCCATCTCCACGTTGAACGGCCGCTTGAAGGAGCTGGAGGACGAGAAGAAGCGCCTCCTCGCCCGTCTGGAGGAGTTGGGGAGCTGAATGCCGGGGGAGCCTTCGGCATCGAAAGCAGGGTAAGGACGAGAAACGACGCCCCATCGGGGCAGGCCATACGGAAAGAAGGAGCGAAGTGAAGCAAGAGAATCTGCGCAACGTGGCCATCATCGCGCACGTCGACCACGGCAAGACCACGCTGGTGGACCGCCTGCTGTACGCCGCCGGCGTGTTCCGCGCGAACCAGCAGGTCGCCGAGCGCGTGCTGGACAGCAACGACCAGGAACGCGAGCGCGGCATCACCATCCTGTCGAAGAACATCTCCATCACCTACAAGGATGTGAAGATCAACGTCATCGACACGCCCGGGCACGCCGATTTCGGCGGCGAGGTGGAGCGCGTCCTGAACATGGCCGACGGCGCGCTGCTGATCGTCGACGCCTACGAGGGCCCCAAACCCCAGACCCGCTTCGTCCTCTCGCACGCATTGGCCGCCAACCTGAAGATCGTCGTGGTGGTGAACAAGATCGACCGCCCCAACGCCGACCCCGAGGGCGCGGTCGACAAGGTGTTCGACCTGATGGTCGAGCTGGGCGCGACCGACGAGCAGCTCGACTTCAAGGTGATCTACGCCTCGGCGGTGAACGGCTACGCCCGTTTCGAGCCCAATGATGGGAACATGGATATGATCCCGCTGCTCGACACCATCCTCGAGCAGATCCCCGCCCCCGATGTCGAGGCGGACGGCCCGGTGGCGATGCAGGTGTGCACCGTCGACCATAGCAGCTACGAGGGCCGCATCGGCGTCGGCCGCCTGCACAGCGGCACCATGCACGAGAAGGAGCAGGTGCTGGTCGTGCGCCCCGACGGAACCCAGTGCACCGGGCAGATCCGCAAGGTGTACACGTTCGACAAGCTGGGCAAGGTCGAGGTCCCCGAAGCCCACGCCGGCGACATCATCGCCGTCATCGGCATCGAGGATGCCGACATCGGCGACGTCATCACCGATCCGGAGCATCCCGTCGAGATGCCGCCCATCGCCGTGGAGGAGCCCACGATGTCCATCGTGTTCGAGGCCTCCACGAGCCCCCTGGTCGGCCGCGACGGCGACATCGTCGGCGCGCGCCAGCTGAAGGAGCGCCTCATGCGCGAGAAGGAGAGCAACATCTCCATGCGCATCAACGAGACCGAGGACATGTCCGGCATCGAGGTCGCCGGCCGCGGCGTCCTGCATCTGTCCGTGCTGATGGAGACGATGCGCCGCGAGGGCTTCGAGTTCCAGGTCGGCCGTCCGCAGGTGGTGTACAAGGTCGACGAGTCCGGCAATAAGCTGGAGCCCATCGAGGAAGCCACCGTCGACGTCCCCAACGACTATTCGGGCAAGGCCATCGAGGTGATGGGCACCGCCGGCGGCATCATGGAGGACATGGCCTCCGACGAGAGCATGACCCATCTGGTGTTCCGCATCCCCACGCGCGGAACCATGGGCCTGAAGACGCGCATCCTCAACGCGACGCACGGCGAGGCGATCCTGTTCCACCGCTTCCGCGAGTACGGCCCCTATTCGGGCGAGATGGCGGGGCGCAAGAACGGCTGCATGATCGCCATGTCCACCGAGAAGGCCGTCGCCTACGCGCTGGACACGCTGCAGGAGCGTGGCAAGCTGTTCGTCAGCCCCGGCGACGAGTGCTACGAGGGCATGATCGTGGGCGAGTCCGCCAAGGAAGGCGACATGGTGGTGAACGTCGCGCGCACGAAGAACCTGGGCAACCAGCGTTCCTCCACCGCAGACAAGGCCATCCAGCTGACGCCGCCCATCACCTTCACCTTGGAGGAGGCGCTGGAGTACATCGAGGATGACGAGCTGGTGGAAGTGACGCCGCTCAACATCCGCCTGCGCAAGCGCATCCTTTCCGCGACGGATCGGAAGAAGGCGGCCAAGCGGCAGTAGGCCCTTACCGGCGCGCTGCATCCCGCGGCGCGCCGCCATCCGCCGCAAGCGCCGTCGGCGATAGAGCGCCCCCGATCGGAGGGAGCCGCTTCCCGTTTCCGGACACCGAAAGGAGGTCCGGGGGACGGGAGGCGGTTCGGATCCGGCCGGGGGCACTTTGCGTATGGGCCCCGTTGTGGCGGTGTCTGTGAAGCAGAAGTGGGCTTCTTGTGCATCGATCGGGGCCTATTTTGCCGTGTGCGAAAATAACCTCGCTATATCCCATGCCGCCCGCTCGGACGGCATGCGTCCATAAGGAAGGACCGTATGAGAACTGCGAGTATTCTGAAAGCGGCTTGCGCTGCGGGATTGGCGGCGGCATTTTTGTGCACGGCGGCGGGCTGCTCTTCCAGCGGATCGGCGGAGGGCCTCACCGGCGGGGTCGCCGCGACGGTCAACGGCGTCGATGTGAAAGAGGACGACGTCACCACCATGATCCAGGAGATCCGCAGTTCCAACGGCCTCGACGATGACGGCACCTGGGCGCTGTACCTCGCCAGCTCCGGGATGAACCCCGAAGACGTCAGGCAGAACATCGTCGATTCCTACGTCGACCAGGAGCTCATGAAGCAGGGAGCCGAGGATCGCGGCGTGACGGTGGAGGATTCCGACGTCGATTCCTACGTCGACCGCATGAAGTCCAACTACGATTCCGACGAGAAGTGGACCCAGGCCCTCCAGGGCGCGGGTTTCGAGGACGAGGCCGACTACCGCGAGAACGTGAAGAACAGCCTGCTGTCCACCAAGCTCATGGAGTCCTTCGAGGTGGACGAGCCCACCGACGAGGAGGTTCTCGAATACGCGAAGACCGCCGCGGCGAACTACGACGGCGCGAAGAAGTCGTCCCATATCCTGTTCGACGTGGACGACAAAGAAACCGCCCAAAGCATTCTCGACCAGATCAACTCCGGCGAGCTCAACTTCGCCGAAGCCGCCAAGGAGTATTCCACCGACACCGGCAGCGCCGAGGACGGCGGCAACGTCGGCTGGGACAAGCTGACGACCTTCGTCGACGAATACCAGGACGCCCTCGACTCCTTGGAGGTCGGGCAGGTGAGCGGTCTGGTTGAAAGCGATTACGGCTACCACATCATCAAGTGCACCGAGGAGTTCACCGCTCCCTCCGAGATCACCTCGCTCGACCAGATCCCCCAGGAATTCGTCGACGTGTTCAGGAGCTACGTTGAATCGCAGGCGCAAAGCGAAGCCTACCAGGCATGGTTCGAGGAGTTCGAGGCGGAGTCCGACATCGTCGTCAACGACATGCCCGAAGGCCTTCCCTACGCGGTCGACATGTCCGCCTACGAATCCGACGACGCCGAGGGCGAGTCGGCCGATGGGTCTTCCGAAAGCGCCGATGAATCCTCCGAAAGCGGCGATTCCGCCGACGCTTCGACCGATCAGGAATCGGACGCCTCATCCGACGGCGAGACTTCGGAGGGCGCCGAGGCCGAGTCGGCTGACGCCGCCGCGTAAGGTCCGCCCCGCCGTGCGATAGCCGGGATCGATAGGGGAAACCGGCTTCATATGTTTTGCTTGTGAGCGGCATGAGGCTGATGTATACTATGGTGCTGCTGCTCTCATAGGAGTGGCGAACGGTGAAAGCGGAGAGATGTCCGAGCTGGCCGAAGGAGCACGATTGGAAATCGTGTATGCGCCAAAAGCGTATCCGGGGTTCGAATCCCCGTCTCTCCGCCAGAATTATCCAACGGGTTCGCCAGCGCGGCGAACCCGTTCAGGGTTTGCGTCCCGAAAGGGATTCGAACCTTTTTTCATATAGGCGCGGCGTTCGAGGAATCGAATTCGCGCGCACCCCATGCGGAGGGGTGGCAGAGTGGTTGAATGCGGCGGTCTCGAAAACCGTTTTGCCCGTGATCCGGGTAACGAGGGTTCGAATCCCTCCTCCTCCGCCAGAGATCGGCAAGGGCCCCGTCATCGGGGCCTTTTTCGCATCCAGGGGCCTTCAGGGGCTCGGATCGGCGCGTCTCCGCCGACGCAGCTTCAACGGCGCGGTTTCAATCGGGCCCGGACCATGGGAAAACGTGTACACTTACGCCATCGAAACGGAAAGCCGGGCTTGCCGCTGCGGGCCCGATGGCGAAAGGATGGGTCGATGACCGAACGCATGGTGGAATCCTCTGTCGACGAGGTCCCCGAGATCCCGGAGATCCTGGAGAAGGTGCTGCTGTTCTCGCTTGATCATGCCAAGGGCAAGATGGAGTCGAGGGAGGACGTCATCCCCTTCACATCCCTGGCGGTGAAGGAGACGCTGTTCATGGAGTCCCACCCCGCGGACGACGAGCAAGGCTGTTTCAACCTCGCCCAGCACACCGTCCAGCACGCGCGCGGCGCCGAGGCGTACTCGTTCTGCTACGACGGCTACGTCGACTTGGACGAGGGGACCCACGACGCCCTGATCGCGGAAGGCGGGGTCCCCGGCGCGGACAAGGGTTTCGCCGTCGGGCAGCTGTACACCGTCGACGATGAGGGCAACCTGAAGTTCGAGTCCGAACCCGTCTACATCGGCCCCGCGCCCAACTTCATGATCGCGCTGCGCCCCGCCGACGAGTACGGCGAGGACGAGATCGACGAGAAGTACCGCGAGGACGGCGAAGGGGAATGGTCCGAGGAGGAGGAACCCGAAGCCGAATAGGGCGGCGGCGGCGAAACGCCGTTGGAAACGCGTTGGATGCAAGGGGCGGAGGCGTTGGACCTCCGCCCCTTTTGCGTGGGCTCGGCAAGGCGCGCGCAAAAGGTCCCGACGGCTGCCGCGTGAGGCGGCGGTGCTAGGCTGTCCCCGGGTTCGGAACGCGCCGGTCGGCGGCGCCCCGCCGCGGGACGTGGTGAAAGCGTGGACGAGCAGACGGATTTCCCCACCGGGCCGATCCTCTCTGCTAGAATAGGCAGGCTGTTCCTGCCCCGGGCCATACGCCTTCACCAGCCCCGGGGCCGTAAAGTCCAAAGGAGGTGAGCTGATGAAGGCTTACGAACTGCTGTATTTTGTTGCTCCGACCACCGACGAGGATACCCGCGCTGCCGTGACGAAGCGTATCGAGAACGCTATCGCCCAGGGCGAGGGCAAGATCGACAACGTCGAGGCGTGGGGCAAGCGCAAACTCGCTTACGAGATCAACGGTCTGACCGACGGCGATTATACGCTCGTCGACTTCCATGCCGACCCGGCCAACGTTGCCGAACTCGATCGCGTTCTCCGCATCACCGACGCCGTCGTGCGTCATATGATCGTGAAGCGCACCGATCGCGACTAAAGGCAAGTTGGATGGCGGCGAAGCCGCCGTATGGAAGAGGAGTAGATCATGAGCATCAATCGAGTCGTTATCAGCGGTAACCTCACGCGCGACCCCGAGCTGCGCGCCACTTCCGGCGGGACGCAGGTCCTGTCGTTCGGCGTGGCGGTGAACGACCGCCGCCGCAACCAGCAGACGGGGCAGTGGGAGGATTACCCGAACTACATCGATTGCACGATGTTCGGCGCCCGCGCCGAAGCGCTCTCCCGCTACCTGTCCAAGGGGACCAAGGTCGCCATCGAGGGCAAGCTCCGCTGGAGCCAGTGGGAGCGCGACGGCCAGAAGCGCAGCAAGATCGAGGTCATCGTCGACGAGCTGGAGTTCATGTCCAGCCGCAACGATGGCTCCGGCGCTCGCCAGTACTCGCCCGCGCCCGCGCAGAACCAGTATGCGCCGGCAGGACAGTACGCGCCCGCAACCTCGGCGCCCGTGATCGACTCGACGTCCTCGATGTACGACGAGGACATCCCGTTCTAAGCGAAACGAAAGAGGTTATCAATGGCTGAATATGTTAAGCAGCCTCGGCGTAAGTACTGCCAGTTCTGCAAGGACGAGACGCAGTACATCGACTACAAGGATACGCAGATGCTGCGCAAGTACGTTACCGACCGTGGCAAGATCAAGCCGCGCCGCGTGACGGGTGCCTGCACCCAGCACCAGCGCGACATCGCGAACGCGGTGAAGCGCGCCCGCGAGATGGCTCTGATGCCCTATACGGTCCCCGCTGTCAGCGGCCGTGGCGACCGCCGCAACCGCTAGGCGCTAGGAGGTACCATGAAAGTCATCCTGCTTCAAGAACTGAGGGGCAAAGGCGGCGAGGGCGACGTTGTTGAGGTCGCTCCCGGCTTTGCCAACAACTACCTGTTCATCCAGGGCATCGCCATCCCCGCCACGAAGGGCAACCTCAAGCAGCTCGAGCAGCGCAAGCACAACATCGCCAAGCGCGAGGAGAAGCGCATCGCCTCCGCCGAGGAGCTGAAGGCCAAGCTGGACGGCGTGAAGGTGAAGATCGACGTCCAGGTGGGCGAAGAGGGCCAGCTGTTCGGCTCCGTCACCTCCCAGATGATCGCCGACGGCATCAAGGAGACCACGGGCACCGAGGTCGACCGCCGTCGCATCGAGCTGAACCGTCCCATCAAGACGGCCGGCGAGCACGAGGTCGCCATCTCCCTGTACCGCGACATCAAGACCGTCGTGAAGCTGCAGGTGGGCGACGTCGTCGAGGAAACGGTGGAAGAGGAGGCCGTCGAGGCCGAGCCCGCCGCTGAGGAAGCCGAGACCCCGGAGGCCGCCGAGGCCGCTGCCGAGGAGGACGCTGAGTAACGCTCTCGACGACACATCTCAAGAACTTTCGAGATTGCGAAGCCCCTTGTCGCCTCTGCGCTTCAAGGGGCTTTTAAGGAGGTCGGCATGCCGACGAACGGTAGGGCCGCGGGGCGCTCGTCCGAGTTCAACGGGCGGCCCGCTTCCGGCAACAGGCCCATGCCCCAGAACATCGAAGCCGAGAAGTCGGTCCTTGCCGCCTGCATGCTCAACCAGGAGGCGGCGGAGGAGATCGCGCTCAAGCTCAAACCCGAGAACTTCTACCGCCCCGTCCACGGCATCATCTTCGAGGCGGTGTGCGACCTGAACACGCGCCGCATCCCCATCGACCAGATCTCGCTGGCGGACGCCCTGAACGCCGCCGGGCAGCTGGAGGCTGTCGGGGGCAAGGCCTACCTGGTGGAGCTCGCCGACAACACCTTCGCCTTGGCGAACTGGCAGAACCACGCCGAGATCGTGAAGCGCACCGCCATCCTGCGCGACCTCATCTACGCTTCCGCCTCCATCAACGCGCTTGCCTACGACGCCCCCGACAACCTGGACGAGGTGGTCGAGGAAGCCGAGAAGACGCTATTCAACGTCACGGAGAAGCGCGTCTCCTCGTCGTTCACCAAGATGGACAAGCTCCTCAACGACGCCTTCGAGGAGATCACCAAGCTCGCCGAGCAGAAGAACCACATGGCGGGCGTCCCCACCGGCTTCAAGGACGTCGACGACCTGTTCCACGGCTTCCGCGGCGGCGACCTCATCATCCTGGCCGCCCGCCCCGGCGTCGGCAAGACCTCGTTCGCGCTGAACCTCGCGGTCAACGCGGCGAAACGCGGGACCACCGTCACCTTCTTCTCCTTGGAAATGAGCGCGGGCCAGCTGGTACAGCGCATCCTGTGCGCCGAGGCGCGCGTGAGCCTGTCGAAGATCCGCTCGGGCTTCATCTCCGAGGGCGACTGGGGGGCCATCGCCGATGCGATGAACACCCTCTCGAAGCTCGACCTCTACATCGACGATTCGCCGGGCCTCTCCATTTTGGAGGCGCGCGCCAAAGCCCGTCGCGAGCTGCGGCATGCGCAAGGCAAGGGCCTCATCGTCGTCGACTACCTGCAGCTGATGCAGCCGCCCCAGACGCGCCGCGACGGCAACCGCGCCGTCGAGGTCGGCGAGATCTCCCGAGGGCTGAAGGTCCTCGCCAAGGAGATGGACATGCCGGTGCTGGCGCTCTCGCAGCTCTCCCGCGCCGTCGAGATGCGCGGCAAGAAGCGCCCCATGCTGTCCGACCTGCGCGAATCGGGTTCCATCGAGCAGGACGCCGACATCGTCATGTTCATCGATCGAAGCATGGACGAGGCCGAGGCCGAAAGCGAGGGGCGCCCCGACTGGGGGACCGCCGAGCTCATCGTGGCGAAGCACCGCAACGGCCCCACGCGCGACATCACCTTGGCGTTCACGGCGGAGTACACGCGCTTCATGGACTTCTTCGACGATTCCCGCGCGTAGGAGGGCGCCCCGCCGCGTGCGGCGGGTTGCGCGGTTGCGGTAAACTTTCGCTATGGGAAAGACGCTGACATTCATCCATGCAGCCGACCTGCACCTCGGCGCGCCCATGCGCGGCCTGCGCGCCCTCTCCGACCAATGGGCGCAGCGTCTGCTGTCCGCGATCTCCGAAGCCTACGACCGCGTGATCGACGCCGCGCTGTCCCATCAGGTGGATTTCGTGGTGATCGCCGGCGACGTGTTCGACGGCTCACGCGTGTCCTACGGCGACTACCGCCGCTTCTTCAGCGGGCTGTCCCGCCTAGGCGAGGCGGGGATCCCGGCGTACCTGTGCACTGGGAACCACGATCCCTACACCTCTTGGCAAAACGACCTGTTCGCTCTGCCCGGCAACGCCTTCATGCTGCCGGCGTCGAAGCCGGGCTTCTTCCTGCATCGCAGGGAGGGCGAGCCCCTTTGCCTGATCGGCGGGCGAGGCTTCTACAGCCAGGCGTGGCCCGTCGACGAGAACATCGCCGCCGGCGTCACCCGCGAAGATGCCGTGCGCGCCCTCTCCCCGGCCCAGCCCGATGCCGCGTCGGCGCCGTTCGCCGTGGGCGTGCTCCACACGGGGTTCGACATCGATCTCCAGAAGGCGCCGGTGGATCCCAACGAGCTGCTGGCGGCGGGCATGGACTACTGGGCGCTGGGGCACCTGCATAGGAAGATGCTCTACCCCTCCGCCGCCGACCCGCGCATCGGGTTTTCCGGATGCATCCAGGGGCGCGACATCAAGGAGACGGGCGAGCGCGGCTGCTATCTGGTGACGCTGGGGGAAGGCGCGCCCGCTTCCGTCGAGTTCATCCCCACGGCCAGCGTCGCGTGGGAGAAGCTGGAGGTCGACGTGTCCGAATGCGGCACCGTCGCCGAGATCCCCGATCGCATCATGCGCTCCCTGTTCCGCGCGAACGGCAAAGCCCATTGCGAGGAGATGTGCGTGCGCGTCACGCTGACGGGATCGACCCCCCTGCACGAGCTCCTGTCGCGCCCGGGCGTCGTGGCCGATCTGCGCCAGCAGATCAACGACGGCTACCCGGAGTTCTTCTGCGATGCGCTCATCGACGCCACCCGGCGCCCCGTGGACAAGGAGGCGCTGCTGAAGGAGGGCCTGTTCCCCTCCGTCTTCCTGCGCACCGCCCGCGCGCATCGCGGGAACGTCGCCGACGAGGTGGCCTACCTTCAGGACGAGTTCCTGCAGAAAGGCCTGCCTCTACCCGCCTCCTGCGTGAAATCCGTCGACGATCTGGCGGCGCAGGCGGAAGACCTCGTGCTCGACCTGCTCCAAGGCGAGGAGGCGCGCCCATGAGCCTGCCAACGCCCCCGCTGCCCCCCGTCCCCGACCGCGCCTTGCTGGGCGAGGGGAGCCGACGTGCGCCGTATCTGAAAAGCATCAGGATGACCAGCTTCGGCGCGTTTTCCCAAAAGGTCATCGGCCCGCTTTCCCCCCACCTGAACGTGGTGTTCGGCCGCAACGAGGCGGGGAAGACCACCGTCGCCGCATTCGTGAAAGGCGTGCTGTTCGGCTGGGAGGAGGCGCGGGGATCCCGCAACACGTATCGGCCGGAGAACGCCGAACGCGCCGGCTCCCTCATCTTCGCTGCGCCCGGGCAAGATGGCGGAGACGGGGCGGAAGGCGAGGAATGGGAGCTTTCCCGCGCAAGGAACGCCGACGGGCTGCAGGGCGAAGCATCGCTTGCGGCGGACATCGACAGGGAAACCTACACCACCATGTTCTCGCTGAACTCCGACGAGCTTCGCGGGCTGCGCGGCACCACCGACGTCGCGGCGAAGCTGCTCACCGCTGGGTCGGGGACGGGTTCGAGCCCTGCGGAAGCGCTCGGCGAGGTGCAACGGCGCCTGGCTGAGTACACCTCGCGCTCGTCGGCGATCCCCCATTCGCTCGTGCAGCTGGCGGCGAAGATATCCGACTGCCGCGCGCGCATCGCCCAGGCGTCGGACGAGGCCGACAGGCACCGCCATCTCCATAAGGAGCTCGCCGAGCTGGAGCCCGAGCGCGCGGAGATGCTCGACCGCATCGAGGCTGCCAACGAGGAGGTGGAGCGGCTGACCGCGCAGAGGTCGGCGGTGGAGAGGATCGACCAGCAGCTGGAGGACGCGCGGCAGCAGCGCGACGGGCTGCGCGAGGACATGAAGATGCTCGCGGCCGAGCGCAGTGCGAAGCTGGACTCCGCCGATTCCGTCCTTGTCGGCCTGTCGGCATCGGAGGAGCGCTCCCTGCGCGACCAGATAGAAGGGATGGCCGAGGAGCAGGCGAAGCACGATCACAGCGTCGATCTGGCAAACGAGAACTTCTCCACGTCCCGCGCCGCCTACGAGGCGCTGCTCGAGGCGGGGGATCAGCCCGACGACCGCCGCCAGGCGCGTCAACGCACCGCCCAGGTGGCGCTGTCGGTGACCCTGCCGGTTCTGTTCGCGATCGTCGGCATCCTGGTGTTCCTCCACGGCCGCCAGATCAACAGCCTCTCGTTCACGGCGCTGGGGATCGGCTTGGTGGTGTTCGCCCTGTTCCTCGCCGCCGCCGCGCTCGTCATGCTGTTCCGTCCGAACAAGGAGGACGACCGCCGCGCGGCCCAGCTGCGCGATGCGCATTGGGTGATGCTGCAGGACAGGAAGAAGCTCGAAGCGTGCGAGGACGCCCGGAGCGCCTGTGCGCAGGCCATCGCCGAGAAGCTGGAGGCCGCGGGGCTGTCCGCTGCCGAGGGGTCGCTGCGCCGCGCGCGCTCGCTGCTGGACGAGGCCCACGAGATCCGCGCCGATCGCGCCGTGCTGGACCAGCGCCGCCGCGCCCTCTCCTCGAGGTTGGGATCGGTGATGGAGGTCATCGACCAAGCCGAACGCCGCCGCCGCGACATCTTCGAGAAGGCGGGGTTGCCGCATCACAACACCTTGGCCGCCTTCGACGAGGCGCTTGCCCGCGCGTCGCGCAAGCGCTCGGCTTTGCTGGAGGCCAGCGAGGGGATGAACCGCCGCTACGGCGAGCTGAAGCAGGCGCTTTCGCAGGCGCAGCACGAACGCCGCTTGGACGAGCTGAAGCTGGAGCACCAGCAGCTGCTCACCCGCCAGGAGGAAGCCGCCCGAAGCTACGCCTCGCTTTTGCTGGCGCGGCGCATGCTGCGCGCCGCCATAGCCACGTGGGAGGGTAAAAGCCAGCCCGAGGTGTACCGCCAGGCGAGCCGCTACTTGAAGCTGATGACCGACGGGAAATGGGAGAAGGTGTCGCTGTCGCCCGAGGGGCGCCTGCAGGTCGTCGATGCCGCGCGCACCGCGCGCAGCCCCGAGCACCTGTCGCTGGGGACGTGCCAGCAGCTCTACCTGGCGCTGCGCATCGCGCTGCTCCAGCAGGCGGACAACGTGGGCCGCTCCATCCCCGTGTTCGCCGACGACATCCTGGTCAACTTCGACGCCCAGCGCCGCCGCGGCGCCGCCCGAGCCTTGGCGGAGCTCGCGCGCACGCGCCAGGTGGTGCTGTTCACCTGCCACGAGGAAGTGGTGAAAGCCCTGCGCAAAGCCGACAAGGGCCTGACCGAGCTGAAGCTGTAGGCGGGGGACGGCGGCAGGCCGGATGCATCGGCAGTCTGCCCAGCTCTTTTTCGCTTAGCGATAATACCGATAGGTTATATTCCAGCGAAATTGGCCATTATATTACCGAACGGTAATATAATGGCCAATATAGAGCTGTTATTACCTAAAGGTATTATCGACGAAAGAACGACTATGAGAACGAAGCTCGATCCAAGATACGATCAGCCTGCGGAGACGAAATGCTACAGCATGGAGCACGTGGGGAAGGTCATTCGCGGCCGCCGAAAGGAGCTCGGGTACACCCAAACTCAGATCGCCCAATTCACCGGATGCAGCCAGCGGCTCATTAGCGAGATCGAGCGAGGCAAGCCCACTGTGGCATTCGAAACGGTGCTTCGCATCGCAAATGGGCTTGGAATAGATCTCGTGTTGGCGATAAGGGGTAAGAAATGAGCAATGCCGTATACGTTTGGCGCGAGTTCCATGGCGAAGTGCAGCCTGTGGGAACCCTTTCCCTCCATCAAGGAAGGATTGTCTTCTCCTATGATCCGGCTTATAAAGGATCCCCTATCTCGAATTCCCTTCCGAAAGACGCCGGGCCTGTTTCGGCAGCGGCAACGGAGACGTTCTTCTCCTCCCTCCTTCCCGAAGGGTCGGTGCGCAAGGAGCTTGAACATATGTTCCGCGCGGAGAAGAACGATTTCGTCACCTACCTTGAGCATTTGAACGACGAGTCGATCGGTGCCCTTCTCTTTTCCGTGGGTGACAATACCCCTTATGAGAATCCTCGATACGAGCGAGTGGAGGAATCGTTCTTCGACAAGCTTGCCAGCCGTTCGCTGGAGACGGCGGTTCTGACCGCGGAGCAAACCAGGCTGTCCCTTGCCGGCGCGATGGCGAAGGTCGGCTTGTATCGGGACGGGGAAGACGGCGGATGGTTCTACCCGCTTGGCGCGGCGCCGTCGACCCATATCGTCAAAGCGGCCGATGGCGAGCGCTTTCCCCTTGAAACGGTGAACGAAGCGCTTTGCCTGGGGGCGGCGAAGCGCTGCGGATTCCCCGTAGCCGATTGCGAGCTCATTCCCGTCGAGTCGGGCGAGCCGTTGATATCCGTTAGGCGCTTCGATCGTATTCTCAAAGAAGGCTCTCGCACGATCGATGGGATGCGCGCTCCGATCCGCCTCCATCAGGAAGATATGAGCCAAGCGACGGCGATTCCCTTGAAGTACGAGCCAACCGATGGCGGCTACCTGTCCTTGATCACGAGGACGGTGCGACGCGCATGCGCGAATTCGTTTGGGGAAGCAAGCCTTGTGATGGAATACACCATGTTCGATTACCTTGTCGGCAATTGCGACAACCATTTGAAGAACTACTCTCTCCTTTTCAGCGAAGATTGGAAGACATGTGAGGCCGCCCCTCTCTATGACGTGGTGAGCACCGTCGTGTATCCGGCTGTCTACAAGGAGATGGGCGTCTCTTTCGGTGGAAGCAGGCGCATCGACGAGGTGACGAGGGAATTGTTCGCAAGGAGCCTGTCGGTTTGCGGCATCCCCGAGGATCTGGGCTTCGGGAACTTCCGCGAGCTCGCCAAGGCTGTGCCGAACGCCATCGAAGAGGAAGCTGCCGCGTTGGAGAAGAAAGGCTTCCCCCAAGCTCTCACGCTGGTGGAACCTTTGCTGGATGGCGTCGCGGAGCGATCGCGGAAGGTGATCGGCTGATCCGAAAAAAGGGCTCTTCGGTGGTTTCTGTGGGAGAGATTCCGGCATAGGCCCAGCTCAGCGGGCGAAAACAACGATCT
>URRZ01000028.1 GCA_900550385.1 uncultured Coriobacteriaceae bacterium
GGTGTGATTGCTGACCTGGGCCAACGCGGCGAACAAGGCGCGGGCGTCGAAGCAGTAGAAGCCGGAGTTGCACTCGTTGACCGCCGCCTCCTCGGGCGTGGCGTCCTTCTGCTCGACGATGCGCTCCACCTGGCCGTCGGCGTCGCGGATGATGCGACCGTAGCCAGTGGGATCGTCCAACTTCATGGTGAGCACCACCACGGCGGCGTTGTTCTCGTCGCGCACCTGCGCCAGACGGGCGATGGTCTCGGGCTTGATGAGCGGGCAGTCGCCGGTAAGCACCGACAGAGAGCCGTCGAAGCCGGCGAAGGCGTCGGCGCAGGCAAGCACCGCGCCCGCCGTGCCGTTCTGCACTTCCTGCACCACGACCTGCGTGTCGCCCTCGATCAGCGGGATAACCTGCTCGCGGGCATGGCCGACCACCGTTGCCACCTGGGTGACGCCGGCGGCGTGGGCGGCATCGACCACCCAGCGCACAAGCGGCTTGCCCAAAACCTCGTGTGCCACCTTGGGCTTTTTGGACTTCATGCGGGTACCCGCGCCCGCAGCCAAAACGATAGCGGCAGCTTCCATGCGATCCTCCTTGGTCGAAAACGCGAGCGCCGCGAATGCGCAGCGCCCGCGAGCGCGCCCGAGGCCTTTGCCGGCGGGGCGCCATAGGCCGATGCGCACATGAGCACATCGACGTTGCAAGCGATTGAACTGCCGAAAAGTATACCGCAACGATTCCCCCGCGCGCCGCGCCTGCGCAGCTTGCGCACACAGCGGCGGCGGCCCCGTCGCAAACGGCGGCGTTCAAGCAGCGAACGCAGCTCTTACGCTACGCCGCGCGGGTCGAGCTCCTCGTCCTCCTCCAGGTCGTGCAGCATCTCACGGCCCTCGAGCGCGGCCTCGCGCGCCGCGGTGGGCAGCGCCTCAAGCTCCTCGTCGGCGCTCTCGGCGGCCGGGTCCACGAACGCCACGCCCTGCCTCTGAGCGCCGCGCGCCTGCACCAGCAGGAAGGTGAAGCCCAGCACGCCAGCCGCAAGCGATGCCAGCAGGATGCCCATCTTTGCCGTGGCGATGTGCGCGGGATCGGCGAAGGCCAGGTTCGCCACGAAGATGGCCATGGTGAATCCCACGCCGCCGAGGATCGCCGCGCCCAGCATGTGCATCCAGGTGACGCCCTCGGGAAGCTTCGCCGCCTTCGCCTTCACTGTGGCGAAGCTGAACAGCATGATGCCTGCGGGCTTGCCCAGAAGCAGGCCCAATGCCACGCCGTAGAGCACCGGATCGGAGAAGATTGCCGCCGGGTCGCCGTCGACGAAGCGCACACCGGCGTTGGTGAGCGCGAACAGCGGCAGCATCAGGAAGTACACCCACGGATGCAGGCGATGCTCCAGCCGGATGGCGGGCGGCACCACCTGGCGCGACACGCGGCTGAGGTCCTTCACCGTCTTCAGGTAGCCGTCTTGGGCGAGCACCGGCTCCTCGGGGGCGAACGCCTCGCGCGCCTGGCGCACCTGCTCGCCCGACCAATCCATGAAGCTGTGCAGGTTGACGCGCGAACCGGTGGGGATGGCGAACGCCAGCAGCACGCCGGCGATGGTCGCGTGCACGCCCGACATCAGCACGCAGTACCACAGCACCGCGCCCACCAGCAGATACGGGATGAGCGCATACACGTGGCGGCGGTTCATGACGATGAGCGCGGCCATCACGACGGCGGCCGCCGCCAGCCAGCCCAGCGAAGGGGCGTGCCCGTAGAAGATGGCGATCACCAGGATGGCGATGATGTCGTCAGCGACGGCGAGCGTGCTGAGGAACACCCGCACGCCGCTGGGCACGCGATCGCCCAGAAGCGCCAGGATGCCCAACGCGAACGCGATGTCGGTGGCGGTGGGGACGCCCCAGCCGGAGGCGGTCTCGGGGTTGGCGGCGTTGAACGCCAGGTAGATGCCGATGGGCGCCAGCACGCCGCCCGCCGCTCCCATGATGGGCAGGATGGCCTGGCGGATGTTGGTGAGCTCGCCCACCGTCATCTCGTATTTGATCTCCAAGCCGATCAGCAGGAAGAACAGCGCCATGAACAGGTCGTTTATCACATGGGCGATGGACATGCCGGCAAGCTGGCCGCCGAAGAAGAAACCCACTTCGATGTGGAGGAACTCCTCGAAAGGAGCCGCCGCCGGCGTATTCGCCACGACGACCGCCGCCACGGCGGCGATCAGCATGATGAAGGCCGCGCGCGTGGTGGAGTGGGTGAAGCCGATGAGCTTGGCATAGCGCCGCTGATGGCGCTGGACCTCATCGATGAACAGGCTGTTGTCGTGGTTCTGATCCGCCATTCCCGCCCCGGACGCTCGGTTTCCGCTATCGTTCGGGGCATCATAGCACGGCGCGCGCGGCATGGCGCGGGCTTTCGGTGGACACGCGCGGACGCGTTGCAGGCGCATATGCTCCCACCTGCGCATATGCCGCAAAATCCGTTGGGTAACAGCTTGAAAACGCCGCGCACAACCCCCGGTTTTGCGCTAGACTTAACTTGCAGCAGTTGAAAGGAGCCAACACCGATTCGTGCCGAAGAGCATATGCCCTCCCGCACGAAGCGGAGGGGCGCTCCTCTCGAAGCTGCTTTTTTATTCGCCACGAGATAAGAGGTGATCGCATGGCCGTTGCCGTTGCCGGACGCAAAATGACTGTAACCGATGCACTGCGCCAGTACGCCGAGGAGAAGATCGGCAATTCCATGAAGGTGATGGACATCAATCCGCTGGACGCCGAAGTCGTGCTGTCCGTCGAGAGGAATCCCTCCAATCCCATCCCCTGCACCTGCGAGGTGACGCTGCGCACGAAAGGCCACGTCATCCACGTGGAAGAAGGCGAGGAGGACATGTACGCCGCCATCGACGTCGCCGCCGCGAAGGTGGTGCGCCAGCTGCGCAAGTACAAGACGCGCGTCATCGACCGCAAGGTGCGCGCCACCGAGAAGGTGGCCTCCGGCGCGCCCGACGCCTCCGCCGACGTCGACTTCGACGCCCTGATGGAAGAGCTTTCCGCCGATGACGCCATCGTGCGCGTCAAGGAGATCGAGTTCGCGCCGATGACCGAGGAGGAGGCGCTGGTGCAGATCGACCTGCTGGACCACGACTTCTTCGTGTACACCGACCGCGACAGCGGCAACGTGAACGTGATCTACCGCCGCACCAACGGCGGCTACGGCAAGCTGATGCCGAAGGAGTAGCGCGACCGCGCTCCCGGCGCATCGCCGCCAAGCGGCAGCGCACCGGGGGATCGACCACGATCCGCCCCGCAGCCCTGACGGCGCGCGGGCGGGTTCCCGGGGCGGGAAGCCCCGTCAAAAGGAGGGCCGCAGCTCGCCGGAGCTGCGGCCCTCCGCGTTTCCCGAAACGCGGAAGCGCGGAAGCGGAGCCTTCCTTGCCGTGACGGCGACTGCCCGCCAAGCGCCGCCGCCCGCCGGACCGCAGCCGCCCGTCTGACGGCGGCTTTCGCAGCAGCCGGCAACCGCCCATCCGGTGGAAGCCGCCGTCACGCCGTCGTGCGGACCGCCCCCTTCAGCGCGCCGACCGAGTACAAGCTGCCGAACGCGCAGATCAGGCCATCAGGTCCCGCCAGCTCGCGGGCGCGGGACACCGCGTCTTCGAAACCGCGCGCGACGTAGGGGCTCACGCAGGCCGAACAGCCCAGCATGTCCTGGCCGGTCCAGCGGATGGCGCGCGCCAGCTTGCTCGCCGGCAGGGCGCGCGGGTTGTCGGGCGTCACGCAGACGAACGCGCTTCCCAGCGGCAGCACGGCTTCCAGCATCTCGGGATAGTCCTTATCCTCCAGCACGCCGATGACGAACACGGGCTTGCGCCCGGGGAACACCTCGACGAGCGAGTCGGCGAGGGCTTGCGCGCCCTGGGGATTGTGGCCGCCGTCGACCACGAAAGCGAACCCGTCGGGAGCGGCTCCCCCCTCGACGATCTCGAAGCGCCCCGGCCAACGCGCGGCGGCGATGCCCGCGCGCACGGCATCGTCGGGAATCTCCCAGCCGCGCCCGCGAAGCGCTTCCGCCGCCTCCAATGCCAATGCGGCGTTCTGCGGTTGGTAGGACCCCAGGATCGCCGTGCGCAGGCCGCGGAAACCCTTGTAGGAGAACGGACGGGATGCCGCGCTTGCGTGCCCGGTCGTGGAAGCGGTGGCGTCTTCGCGGCACCCCCACTGCACGGCGCCCTCTTCCAGCTGCGAGAAATCCGCCACCCGCAACTCGCAGCCATGCCGAGTCGCCGTCGCTTCCACGACGGCCATCGCCTCCGTCTCTTGCGGCCACGACACCACGGGGCTGCCGTCCTTGACGATGCCGGCTTTCTCGCCGGCGATGGCCGCCAGCGTGTTTCCCAGCAGCGCGGTGTGATCCAGCCCGATGCGCGCTATCACGCACGCCTCGGGGGCATCGATGACGTTGGTGGAATCCAGCCGGCCGCCCAGCCCCACCTCCAGCACAACGACATCGCAGCCGCAGCGCGCGAAATGCACGAGTGCCACAGCGGTCATCAGCTCGAACTCGGTGGGATGGTCCCCGGACTCGCGCGCCATCGCCTCGGCCCGCTCGCGCACCTGAAGCGTAGCCGCACGCAGGTCATCCCCGTCGATATCGGCGCCGTCCACCCGGATGCGCTCCTCGAAGCGCTCGATGTAGGGGCTGGTGAACAGCCCCGTGCGGTAGCCCGCAGCCTGCAGGATGGACGCCAGGTAGGCGCACGTCGACCCCTTCCCATTGGTGCCGGCGACATGGACGAACCTCAGGCTATCCTGCGGACGGCCCAAACGCTCCAGCAGCTCGCGGATACGATCGAGTCCCAGCCGCGACTCTTGCCAGCGAGGCGTGTTGATGTAGGCGACGGGATCGAAATCCATGCGTCGTCTCCTCCCTCGAGGTGCCCAGCGCAGCGCAATCCATGCCGCGCCGCGCGCTCGGATGTCCCATTCGGCGATATGCGACATCGATCGCGTCCGAATGCGTCGCAATTCGGCGATATGCGACGCCGATGGACAACCAGCCGCGTCCTTTCGGTGCTTTACGACATTTTCGGCCTCTATTCGACGCTAATTTGTCGCAGATCGCCGAATCTAGGCGGCATACCCTCATCCGGTGTCGCAAACCGCCGGAAAACGACGCGCTACTCGCCCAGCAGGTAGTCGGCGATGCCAGCTGCGGCGCGTTTGCCGGCGCCCATCGCCAAAATGACGGTCGCCGCGCCGATGACCGTGTCGCCGCCCGCGAAGACGCCGGGCTTCGACGTGGCACCGGTTTCCGGATCGGCCACCACCAGGTTGCGATCGGTCACGTCGAGCCCCGGCGTGGTCTGGGCGATCAGCGGGTTGGTGCGCGAGCCGATGGCGATCACCATCATGTTGGCATCAACCGTGAACTCGCTGCCCTCGACCGGCACAGGGCGGCGGCGCCCGGAGGCATCGGGCTCGCCCAACTCCATGCGGATGCACTCAACACCGGTGATCCAGCCTTCATCGTTGCCGATGATGCGCACCGGGTTGCACAGGACGTCGAAGATCACGCCCTCCTCCTGAGCATGGTGGATCTCCTCGGCGCGAGCGGGCATCTCGTCCATGCCGCGACGATAGACCACGTGCACCTCGGCACCCAAGCGCAACGCCGTGCGCGCGGCGTCCATCGCCACGTTGCCGCCGCCGGACACCACGCACTTCTTGCCCGCGTACACCG
This sequence comes from uncultured Coriobacteriaceae bacterium, assembly GCA_900550385.1. GTDB lineage: Bacteria > Actinomycetota > Coriobacteriia > Coriobacteriales > Eggerthellaceae > Aphodovivens. The sequence continues at coordinate 5,726 of URRZ01000028.1, forward strand.
GCGTATCGTATTCGGGGAAGAGATAGCCCTTCATCAGGTTCACGCGCGTGAGCAGCTCGTTAGCCGTCATCACGCCGTTGAGCCCCTCGCCCTCGATGCCCAGGTAGCTGGGCAGGCCCGCGCCGGTTCCCACGAACACGGCGTCGAAGCCGCGCTCGTCCAGCAGCTCGTCGATGCTGTAGAGCTTACCCACCAGCGCGTTCATCTCGAACTCGACGCCCTGCTCGGCAAGCTGCGACACCTCGCGCTCCACCAGGTCCTTCGGCAGTCGGAACTCGGGAATGCCGTAGGTCAGCACGCCGCCTGCCGCATGCAGCGCCTCCAGCACCCGCACCTCGCACCCGCGCTTGACGAGCTCGCCCGCGCACGTAAGCGAAGCCGGCCCCGACCCCACAACCGCCACCCGCTTGCCCACCAGGTCTTTCCCCTGCCCAAGCTGGAGCGCTTCGTCGGCTGGGGATTCGGCAACCTTCCCGTCCTCGGGAGAACCGTCGGGAGCGCCGGCCCCCACCAAGCGAGTTCCGCACGGCGCCGCGGCGGACGGCGAGGATGGAGCGACCGCTCCCTTGTCGTTCGTAGCGTCAGCGAGGGTTTCCGTGGTGCCGGAGATTCGGTCGCCGGCGGAGACGCCGCGTACTCCGGTACGCAAGTCTTCGTCGGCGGGAGAAGATCCGGCACCACGGGAAGCCGCAGCGTCGGCCGGTTCCGGCGGCTGGCAAGCCGACGGAACACAGTTCGCCATCGCCCAATCCGCCACGAAGCGCTCCAAGCGCCCGATCCCCACCGGCTCGCCCTTGCGCCCGCGCGTGCACACGCCCTCGCATTGCGTTTCCTGCGGGCACACGCGTCCGCAGATGGCGGGCAGCGCGTTGGCGCCCTTCACCAGCGCGTAGGCGGCGGCGAAATCGCCTTCGGCCACCTTCTCGATGAACTGCGGGATGGGCACGCCCACCGGGCAGCCGTCCATGCAGGGCGCCTTGGGGCATTGGATGCACCGGCGCGCCTCGTTCATGGCGTCTTCGGTGGAATACCCGCGCGCCACCTCGTCGAACGTCTTCGCGCGCTCGATGGGATCAAGCTCCGGCATGGGCGTTTTCTGCTGCTGCCTATTGGTTTCATAGCTCGTGCGGGCCATGCTGCATCTCCTTACGTGACGAATCAACGGGGCGTGCGCTCTGCTTGCACGGCGAACGATCCGACCGCTCGCCTCGTTCGCAAAAGGTGAAAAAGCGACTGTCCCTTTTTCACAGCGAGCAATCGCGGGCTTCGGGGGCGTATTTGCCTTGGGCGGCTTCGCGGGCGGCCTGCTCGAAATCGCGGTACATCACGCCGCGGCGCATCGCGTCGTCGAAGTCCACCAGATGGCCGTCGAAATCGGGGCCGTCCACGCAAGCATGCTTGTACTCGTCGCCCACCTTCACGCGGCAGCCGCCGCACATACCGGTGCCGTCGATCATGATGGGGTTCATGGACACCAGCGTCTTGATGCCGTGGGGCTTGGTGGCAAGCGCGACGAACTTCATCATGACCACCGGGCCCACCGCCAGCACCAGATCGTAGTCCGCTCCGGCGTCGATTCGTTCCTGCAGCGGCGCGGTCACCACGCCCTTGTTGCCGTTGGAGCCGTCGTCGGTCATCACCTTATGCCACGAAGAGCACGCCGCCAGCTCGTCCTCGAACAGGATCAGATCCTTGTTCCGGAAACCGGTGATCACGTCCACCTCGCAGCCGTGCTCGTGCAGCCACTTCGCCTGCGGGAAGGCGATCGCCGTGCCCAAGCCGCCGCCGATGACGCAGGCGCGCTTCACGCCCTCCAGCTCGGTGGGGTTGCCGAAGGGCCCTGCGAAATCCAGCAGCGCCTCCCCGGCCTTCAGCGTGGCCAGGTGCATGGTGGTGGCGCCCACCGCTTGGAACACGATGGTGACCGTGCCCGCCTGCGGGTCGCAGTCGTTCATGGTCAGCGGGATGCGCTCGCCGTGCTCGTCGATGCGCAGCATGATGAACTGGCCGGGCTTGATCTTCTTCGCGATCTCGGGTGCGCGCACGGCCATGCGCGTCACCTCGGCGTTCAGATGCTCTACCTGCTCGATGGGATACACTGCCTCAAGCCCCCTCGCGTCCTTGTTCTCCTTGGGAAGAGACCAGTATATCAGCCCAGTTCAAGAGGGCTTGTTTCGGCGGCGTTTCCGCCTGTCGGACGGTTGCGTTTTCTTGCGGAGGGTCGCTGGGCGCCGCCCCGCCCCCTGCTATAGGAGGTGCCCCTGCTCGTAATGGACCGATCCCGACTGCTGATCCGACGCGTTTCGCGATTCGGCGGAAGCCGCCGCGGCGGTGCTCCTGCCCGAGGCCGCCCGAACCGCGCTCGCCGTCGAACCCGCTTCTGCGGCAAGCTGCGCCGGCGCCCCTTGCGCGGCGCCCTCGGCGGCAGACTGGGATGCTGCGCCCTCCGCAGTCTGCTCTTGGCCGGCGCGCAGCAGCTCGCCCAAGGTGGCGAAGTCGTTCTCCAGCGCGACGCGCTTGCTGCCGTCGTAGAGCGCGGCGGCGGGGTGGAAGATGGGGAACACCTTGAAGCGGCCCGCCTTCTGCAGCCTGCCATGCAGGCGCGTGATGCCCACTTCGGTTTTCAGGATGAACTTGGTGGCGAAGTTGCCCAGCGTCACGATGAACTCGGGATCGATGGTGCGCGTCTGCTCGCGCAGGTAGGGCGTGCACACCTCGATCTCCTCGGGTCGCGGATCGCGGTTTCCCGGCGGGCGGCATTTCAGCACGTTGGCGATGAACACGTCCTCGCGCGCCAGCCCCGCGATGGAGAGCAGCTCGTTGAGGTACTTGCCGGCGGCGCCCACGAAGGGGATGCCCTGAAGGTCCTCGTTCTTGCCCGGCGCCTCGCCGACGATGAGGACGCGCGCCTGGGGGTTGCCGTCCCCGAACACCGTCTGCGTGCGCCCGTCGGCCAGCGGGCAGCGATGGCACGACTGCACTTGGGCGCGGATCTCGTCCAGGGGAATATGCGGCTTGGGCATAGCGGCAATCGCCACCTTCCTTGTCGTTCGCAGCGCCGGCAGGCTCCGTCATTCGGCGGAACGGCAGAGCCTATTTGTACACCTTCGGCAGGCGCATGTCGAATCCGCAGGCGACCTCGTAGTTGATCGTGTCCAGCGTCTCCGCCATCTCGTCGAGCGTTATCACCGCATCGCCCTGACGGCCGACCAGCAGCACCTCGTCGCCGATCTGCGGGTCGAGCTTCTGCCTCACGCCGTAGGATCGCATGTCGACCTCGAACATGCACATGTCCATGCAGATCTGCCCCACTTGGCGGCAGCGGCGCCCGTTCAGGATCACGTCGGTGCGGCCCGACAGCCCGTGGCGCAGGCCGTCGGCGTACCCGATGGGCAGCGTGCAGATCTTCACGCTGCCGGGGCTGCGGTAGTTCATGCCGTAGCTGACGCCCTCGCCCAAAGGCACCGACCGCACGTCGGTGATGCGCGCGTGGACGCTCATGACGGGGCGCAGGTCGACGAACCCGCGCGTCTCGTCGCTGGCATGCAGGCCGTACAGCGAGATCCCCAGCCGCGCCATGTCGAAGCGGACGTCCGGGAAGCGGATGCCGGCAGCCGTGTTGGCGGCATGCACGATGCCCGGGTTGATCCCGGCGGCACGCAAGGCGCTCACCGCCTCGATGAAGCGCTTCGCCTGGATCTGGAAGTCGAGCGTCTCCTTCTCGTCCGCCGTGGCGAAATGCGTGAACATGCCGGCGAGCTCGAGCGCGCGGTGGAAGCTCACCTGCGTCATGAACTCGAGCACGCGGTCGTGCCGCACGCCGATGCGGTTCATGCCGGTGTTGATGGCAAGATGGTAGGGGGCGCGCACGCCGAAGGCGTCCGCCGCCTCGCCGTAGGCGATGGCGAACTCCGGCGTGTACACGCTCGGCATCACCTTGTAGGCGAGCAGGAGCGGGATGGCGGAGAGGGGCGGCTCGGACAGGATGAGGATGGGAGCGTTCACCAGCGCCTCGCGCAGCTCGATGGCCTCGTTGACCGTCGCCACGCCCAGGTATTCCGCGCCGGAGTTCAACGCGGTCCTGGCCACCTGCACGGCGCCGTGCCCGTAGGCGTTCGCCTTCACGATGGCCATCAGGCGCGTCCCCGCGCCCAGCCGGCGGCGGTATTCGCCCACGTTATGCCTGATGGCGGAAAGGTCGATCTCGAGCCACGACCAGCGCCTGTCCGTATCGGGGATGCGCCCGAGCTTCTCGGGGTCGAACGAGACCGCGCCCGAGGAATCGCGCTCGTGGTCGCGGGCGTATTGGAACGCGCCCTGCGCCGCGCCGCTCACCGGATTGGCGGGGCTGAAAGGGTAGTCCGACGAGGCATGCCGATAATCGGCGAGGGGGGAAGCCCCCAACCCGTTTCGCGCCGTTCCCACCGGGGCATGCCCGACCGTCGTGCTGGCCGGCACGAATCCCGGCTTCCTGCGCGCAAAGCCGGTGAACCCGTTCAACGGCTCTTCTTCCGTCATGCAATCCCGCCTTCCTTTTGGTCGGGGGAAAGTATAGCACTGCGGTTTTCACCGGCCCCAGCGCATGCCCAGGCTACATAAAGGCAGCGGACGCCGCAGGCGACGGCACGGATCGACGGCGCCTCGCCACCTCGACCGGCTCGACGGGCAGGCGCAGCCCTCGGGGCGCCTAGCGGACGGCCGCGCAGCGCTTCAGCCGGATCAGTGGCCGCCGCCCGCCATCATCTTCGCGGCATGGGGAAGCGCCGCGACGACGCCGTCCCAGTTCTCGCGCGCCGCCTTCTCGCTGCCGGGCAGGTTGATGACCAGATGGCGCCCGCGCTGCATGCACAGCGCGCGGGACAGCATGGCATAGGGAGTGATCGCCAGAGAATGGGCGCGCATGGCCTCAGCGATGCCCGGGACGTTGCGCTCGCATACGTCCATGGTGGCCTCGGGGGTCACATCGCGCAGCGAGAGGCCGCTGCCGCCGCAGGTCAGCACGATGTCCGCATCCAGTTCATCGCAGGCTTCGACGATGGCGGCCGAGATGTCGGCGCGCTCGTCCTTCACCACCACGTGGCTTTTGCACTCCCATCCGTTCTGAGCGATGAGACCCTCGAGCGCCGCGCCGGCGGTGTCCTCCTTCATGCTCCGCGTATCGGAGCACGTGATGATGGCGAACGTCAAAGCGTTTTCAGACATTGGTCCTCCTTAGAGCGAGATCTCCTCCGCCACGTCCAGAAGCACGCACTCCACGAGGTCTCCCTTGGCGCGCGACCCCTTCCCTTCCGGCAGCACCGCCATGCAGTTGCTGCGCTGGATCACGCCGAACAGGCCGGAGCTCTGGTTCTTCGCCGGCTCGCAGATGTAGCCGCCCTCGGGGTCCTTACGCAGGGTGGAGCGCAGGAACAGCCGGCGGGTGTCGTTCTTCTTGGTGTCGCTGGCGAGCTTCGCCATGACGACCGGGCGCTCGAAGGAACTGTAGCCCTGCATCTTGCGCAGCGCGGGGCGGATGATCATCTCGAAGCCGCAATAGGCCGCGGCGGGGTTGCCGGGAAGGCCGAACACCGGGGTGCCGCGCACCACGCCGAAGGTCTGCGCCTTGCCCGGGCGCATGTTCACCGTGGTCATCAAAAGCTCGCCCAAGCGCTCGACCACGGGCTTGATGAAGTCGAAGTCGCCGTTGGAGGCGCCGCCGCTGGTGACCACGAAGTCGTAGTCGTAGGTGGCGTCGGACACCATCTGCGCCAACGCGTCCTCGTCATCGGCGACGATGGGGAGGATGGTGGGCACAGCGCCCGCCGCCTGGGCGCATGCGGCCAGCGCATAGCTGTTGGAGTTGCGGATCTTGCCCGGCGTGGGAACCTCGGTGGGATCCACCAGCTCCGAGCCGATGGAGATGATGGCGACGCGCGGGCGCCTGTGCACCGGGACCTCGACGATGCCGCAGCCCGCTAGGAAGCCCGCGCCGGCCGAGCCGACGACCTCGCCGCGCGACACCACCACTTCGCCGGCCTTCGCCTCCTCGCCCGCCTCGCGCACGTTGGCACGCGGCTTGCAGGCCACATCGAACGCCACGCGGCTGCCCGGCTTGCCGTCGCCGGACACCACGCTGACGATCTCGTACTTCACCACGGCGTCGGCGGCGTCGGGCAGGGGCGCGCCCGTCATGATGCGCACGCATTGGCCCTTCCCGATGGGCCCCTCGTAGGTCTCGCCCGCCGCGACCTCGGCGATCACGTCCATCTCGACGGGAGCGTCCGGCGAGGCGTCAGCAAGCTCGGCGGCGTGGAGGGCGAAGCCGTCCATCGCCGAATGGGCGAACGGCGACACGTCGATGTCGCTCCTCAGATCCTCGGCCGAGACGCGTCCCACCGCGTCCAGCAGGCCAACCGTCTCGACGGGAAGCGGCTCGACGTGCGAGAGCACCAGCTTACGCGCTTCCTCCAGCGAGATCATCTCCGGCATGCGATTCCCCTTTCATCGTTTCGCCGCCGCGCACCCCGAAATGCGCCGACGGCGTTTTCTTCGCGTTCGTCAATTATAGCGTTCTTAGGATAAAATGACGGGGATCCGGCTCACTTTTTCCCATCGCCCCCCATTCCGATCGCGCCCGAAGCAAAAAAATCCCACCCGCAACGGAATGCGGGCGGGATTCGTCGAAACGGGAATCGGCAGCCGCCCCCACCCCTATCGGGACGCGAAAAAGGGGCAGTCGCCTTTTCGCCTATCCCCGAAGCGTGAAAAAGCGACTGTCCCTTTTTCACGCCTCCGGGCATGCGCGGCGGAGGCCGCCCCTAGGTCAGGGACGGCCTCGACGGAACCGGGGCTACTTGATGTTGTAGAAGGCGTCGCGGCCGGCGTACCGGGCGTCGGCGTCCAGCTCCTCCTCGATGCGCAGCAGCTGGTTGTACTTCGCCACGCGATCGCTGCGGCACGGGGCGCCGGTCTTGATCTGGCCGGCGTTGGTGGCGACCGACAGGTCGGCGATGGTGGTGTCCTCGGTCTCGCCGGAGCGGTGCGACACGACGCAGGCATAGCCGGCGCGCTTGGCCATCTCCATGGCGTCGAGCGCCTCGGACAGGCTGCCGATCTGGTTCACCTTCACCAGGATGGCGTTGGCGCAGCCCATCTGGATGCCCTTCGACAGGCGCTCGGTGTTCGTGACGAACAGGTCGTCGCCCACCAGCTGCACCTTGTCGCCGATGCGGTCGGTCAGCTTCTTCCAGCCGTCCCAATCCTCCTCGGCCATGCCATCCTCGATGGAGATGATGGGGTACTTCTCCACCAAGGCGGCCCAGTAGTCCACCATCTCGTCGCTGGTGAGCTCGCGGCCCTCGCCCGCCAGCACGTACTTCTGCTTGTCGACGTCGTAGAACTCGGTGGATGCGGGATCCATGGCGAACATGATGTCCTCGCCCGGCTTGTAGCCCGCCTGCTCGCATGCCTTCACCAGATACTGCAACGGCTCCTCGTTGGTGGTGAAGTTCGGCGCGAAGCCGCCCTCGTCGCCCACGCCGCCGCCCAAGCCGGCATCGTGCAGGACCTTCTTCAGGGTGTGGTAGATCTCGGCGCACCAGCGCAGCGCCTCCGCGAACGTGGGGGCGCCGACGGGCATGACCATGAACTCCTGGAAGTCGACGTTGTTGTCGGCATGAACGCCGCCATTGAGGATGTTCATCATGGGGGTGGGCAGCACGTGCGCGTTCACCCCGCCGATGTACTTGTACAGGGGAAGGCCGGCGGATTCGGCCGACGCCTTCGCGCACGCCAGGGAGGCGCCCAGGATCGCGTTGGCGCCCAAAGCGCCCTTGTTGGAGGTGCCGTCCAGCTCGAGCATGATCTCGTCGATGCCGCGCTGGTCATCGGCCTCCATGCCCACCAGGGCATCGGCGATCTCGTTGTTCACGTGGGAGACCGCATCCAGCGTGCCCTTGCCCAGGTAGCGGCCCTTGTCGCCGTCTCGCAGCTCGACGGCCTCGAACGCGCCGGTGGAAGCGCCCGACGGGACCGCGGCACGGCCGAACGCGCCGTCTTCCAGCACGACCTCCACCTCGACGGTGGGGTTGCCGCGCGAATCCAATACCTCGCGGCCGAACACATCGATGATGACGCTCATGAATGCCTCCTATGGTCTGCGCCTCGAATCCGCCGCACGATGCTGCAGCGATTACGCGAAAATGATAGCACGAAGGGGCGGAGGCGGCCCCGGGTGCTACCCCAGCGCCGCAAGGGCGGCGCACACGGCCAACCCAACGGCAAGGTAGGCGCCGTCGCTCGCCGTGAAGGCCTTGCGCGCAAGCGAAGTGCGGCGGATCCCCGGCATCCCATAGCAGCGCGCGTCCATCGCCACGGCAAGATCGTCGGCACGCCGGAACATCCCCACCAGCAGCGGGACCAGCACGGTCGCCCACGCGCGCAAGCGCTGCACGAGGCCGCCCTCCCCGAAGCGCGCGCAGCGGGACCATTGCGCGTCGTGGATGCGCCCCAGCTCCTCGGCCACCAAGGGGATGAAGCGCAGGGCGATTGACAGGACGGAGGCGATGTCGTCCACCGGCGCGCGCACCGCCCGCAAAGGGCGCAGGAAGCTGGAAAACGCCTGGGTGAGCTCGGTTGACGTGGTGGTGAAGCTCACCAGCAGGCTCGCCATCACCAGCAGCACGATGCGTGCCGCATAGAAGCACCCGCGGGCGAACCCCGCCGGGACGAACCCGAACGTTCCGGAGATCAGGACGGGATCGGCTTGCGCGAGCACCCCCGCCGACACGCCGCCCAGCCCCCCGGGCGACGCCGCCGTTCCCGCGTCGAGCGAAAAGGAGTTGAAGACGACGGCGAACGCCGCGATGACCAGCAATGGCGCGGAGAGCGAGAACACCTTGCGCACGGGGATGCGCGAGACGGCAAGCAGGATCGCGAACGCCGCGGCGCACGCTCCCAGCGCCCACCACGCTTGCACCAGGAACAGCGTGACCGAATACGCCGCCAGAAGCGCGATCTTCGTCCGCGCATCGCACGCGTGCACCGGCGAGGTGCCGGCTATGTAGGTGCTTATCCTGATCTGCATGAGCGCAGTATGCCACATCCGCCTGCATAGAAAAAAGTCCCGACCGAAAATCCGGTCGGGACTTCTCCATGCGCTGGATGAGGAAGGAGGGGAGGTTATTTCTCCTCTTTCTTCTCCTCCTCGGCGGGAGCCTCCTCGGCAGCCTCGGGCTCGGCAGCGGCCTCCTCGGCAGGAGCCTCCTCAGCCTTCTCCTCGACGGCTTCCTCGGCCTGCTCCTCGACGGCCTCCTCGACCTCGGCCTCAGCCTCGACGGCTTCCTCGGCCTTCTCGGGCTCGGCCTTCTTCGCAGCCTTCTTGGCGGCGGGCTTCTCCTCGGCCTTGTCGGCCTTCTTCTGCACCGGCTCGGTCACCAGCTCCATGATGACCATGGGGGCGTTGTCGCCCTTGCGGTAGCCCAGCTTCATGATGCGGGTGTAGCCGCCCTGGCGATCCTGGAACATGCCCTGCTCGACCTTCTCGAAGATCTCGCGAACGACTTCCTTCTTGCCGCCCAGGGCCGCGATGGCCAGACGGCGGGAATGAAGGTCGCCCTTCTTCGCCCAGGTGATGATCTTGTCGACGTCGGGACGGATCTCCTTGGCGCGCGACTCGACCGTCTTAATGCGATCGTTCAGAAAAAGCGAGGTCACCAAGCTGCGCTTCATCGCCTTGGTGTGGCTCCAGTCGGTGCCCAGCTTGCGCCCCTTCTTGTAATGTCTCATGATCTTGCTCTCCTATTGCTTCAAGTTGAGGTCCATGGAAATGAGCTTGTCCTTCACTTCCTCGATGGACTTCGCACCAAAGTTCCTGATGTTCAGCAGATCGTTCTCGGAGAACTCGACCAGCTGGCGCACGGAATGGATGCCGGCGCGCTTCAGGCAGTTGTACGAACGGACCGACAGATCCAGATCCTCGATCTGCTTGTCCAGCTCGGCGTTGGTCTCCTGGCCCTCGGGCGCGAAGATGGACGGAACCTCGCCCTCTTCCTCGTCCGCCGTCTCGGACAGGCTCAGGAACGCCCCCATGTACTGGTTGATGATGTTGGCGGCGCGGCACAGGGCCTCGGTGGGCTCGATGCTGCCGTCGGTCTCAACCTCCAGCACCAGCTTATCGTAGTCGGTGCGCTGGCCAACGCGGGTGTCCGTGACGTTGAGCGTGCAGCGGCGCACGGGCGAGAACAGCGAGTCGACGTGGATGACGCCGATGGGGTCCTCGGTGCGCTTGTTGCGCTCGGCGGACACGTAGCCGCGGCCGACGCCGATGCGGATCGTCATGTCCAGCGTGCCGCCGTCGGCGACCGTGGCGATGACATGCTCGGGGTTGACGAGCGTGAACTCGGTGGGGACCTCCAGGTCCGCACCGGTCACCGTGCAGGGGCCTTCCGCCAGCACGTGAGCGGTGGTCTCCTCGACGTCGTCGTTGAGGGCCGAGAACACAAGGCCCTTCACGTTCAAGACGATGTCGGTGATGTCCTCGATCACGCCCTCGGCGGTGGTGAACTCATGCTGCACGCCCTCGATCTGGATGGCAGTTGCCCTCGCGCCGTCCAGGGAGGAAAGCAGCACGCGACGCATGCAGTTGCCGAGCGTATGGCCGAAGCCACGCTCGAGCGGCTCCACGATGAAGCGCGCTACGGTGTCGTTGACCTCTTCCGTGGTAACCGTCGGCCTCATGAACTCTGTCATGTTGTGCAAGCCTCCTTACTGCGCGGCGATTAGTTCTTCGAGTAAAGTTCGACGATGAGCTGCTCGCGAATATCCAGATCGATCTGATCGCGCTGCGGAAGGGACAGGACGCTGCCCTGCAGCTTCTCGATGTCCACCTCGAGCCACGCGGGAACCTGAACGCGCTCGTTGCTGATCAGCGCGCTCTTGATGACCAGCATGTCCTTCGCCTTCGGCGCGACGGAGACCAGGTCGCCCGGACGCACGCGGAACGAGGGGATGTCGACGCGACGGCCGTTCACGTGGATGTGGCCGTGGCGCACCTGCTGACGGGCCTCGGCGCGGGACTTGGCGAAGCCCAGACGGTACACGACGTTGTCCAGGCGGCTCTCCAGGATGCGCAGCAGATTCTCGCCGGTGATGCCCTGCTTGCGGGAGGCGATGTCGTAGTAGGCGCGGAACTGCTTCTCCAGGACGCCGTAGATGCGCTTGGTCTTCTGCTTCTCGCGCAGCTGCAGCAGGTATTCGTTTTCCTTGACGCGCTTGCGGCCGGCCTCGCCAGGGGCGTAGGCGCGGCGGTCCATCGCGCACTTATTGGTGTAGCAGCGGTCGCCCTTCAGGAACAGCTTGGTCCCCTCGCGGCGGCACAGCCTGCAGTCAGCTCCAGTATAACGAGCCATAATGTTCGATCCTTTCAGTTACACGCGACGACGCTTGCGCGGACGGCAACCGTTGTGCGGGATGGGCGTGCAGTCTTGAATGCTGGAGACCTCCAGACCGGCGGCCTGCAGCGAGCGGATTGCGGTTTCGCGACCGGAGCCGGGGCCCTTCACGAAGACCGAGACCTTGCGCAGGCCATGCTCCATTGCCGTCTTGGCGCAGGCCTCGGCGGCCATCTGCGCGGCGAACGGCGTGGACTTGCGGGAGCCCTTGAAGCCGACCGTGCCAGCGGACTGCCACGCGATCACGTTGCCCTGGGGATCGGTGATGCTGACGATGGTGTTGTTGAACGTGGACTTGATATGCGCGGCGCCAACGGCGATGTTCTTACGCTCGGAACGCTTGATGCGCGTGCGCACGTTTTTCTTCTGAGCCATTTACGCTACCTCACTACTTCTTCTTGCCGCCGATTTGCTTACGCGGACCCTTGCGGGTGCGTGCGTTCGTGTGCGTGCGCTGACCGCGAACGGGCAGGCCGCGACGATGACGCAGGCCTCGGTAGCAACCGATCTCCATGAGGCGCTTCACGTTCTGCTGCACATCGCGACGCAGGTCGCCCTCGACGTGGAGGTTGGCCTGGATGTAGTCGCGCAGCTTGACGAGCTCCTCTTCGGTAAGATCGTCGGAGCGGGTGTCGGGGTTGATGCCGGTTTCGGCCAGGATCTTCTTGGAAGTGGTCAGGCCGATGCCGTAGATGTAGGTCAAGGCGATCTCGATGCGCTTATTGCGAGGAAGATCGACACCAACAAGACGTGCCATGCTTACTTATCCCTTTCTTCCTAGCCCTGACGCTGCTTGTGGCGGGGGTTCTCGCAGATGACGAGCACCTTGCCGTGGCGTCGGATGATCTTGCACTTATCGCACATTTTCTTGACCGAAGGACGTACCTTCATTTGCTTTTCCTTTCGGTAATGCGTTGTCGACTTATCTACACGCCCAGCCGCTGGCGATAATTTTCTTCGTTGGCGCGACGTGCGCCGCAAAGGGGCGCAGGCCGCAGGTGCACCGAGGCGGTTCGGCTTTCCGCCCGATCGTCGATGCTTACTTGAAACGGTAGGTGATGCGCCCGCGGTTCAGGTCGTACACGGACAGCTCGACCTTCACCTTGTCGCCGGGAAGGATCTTGATGTAGTGCATGCGCATCTTCCCGGAGATATGCGCCAAGATCGTGTGGCCTTGCTCGAGCTGGACCTTGAACATGGCGTTGGGCAACGCCTCCAGGACCTCCCCTTCCAGCTCGACGACATCTTGCTTGCTCAAAAGCGCTCCTTTAGCGATTTGTACGTTTTACAGCAACCATAGATTTTAGCAAAGGGGAAGCATGTGTGAGGAAATTTCCACAAGGGCGCAGAAAACCAACAAAACCCTGCACGGTTTTGAAAAATACCTGCTTGCCAGGCGTGCGGCTTATGCCGCGCAGCTCCCGCCCGAAAGCGGGGCCGCCAGGTATTCGCGCTTGCGCGCAGCCGCCTTGTCGGCTTGATGGGGTGCCGGGCGGTTCGAATCCACCTGACGCGCACCGTGCCCGACCCGCAAGACTCGCGAAATGGCTGGGGTACCAGGATTCGCGTATTTGCTCCGCAAATCCGCACCCCTCCCTCGCAAGCTCGGTCGGGCGAAACGCTAAAAACATGCCACTGGCATGTTTTCTTAACGCGTTTCCACCTCATCGGTTCGAATCCATGCGGTTCAACCGATAAAGCATGTCGCCCAAACTGGCGAGGTTGCTCCAAATGGCTGGGGTACCAGGATTCGAACCTAGATAGCTGGCACCAAAAACCAGAGTCCTGCCGTTGGACGATACCCCAGCGTCGGGCTGCCTATCTTGCGAAGCGCTTCGTGCGCGGGCGCGCCGGGCTTTCATGGTGGGCCGTGAGGGAATCGAACCCGCGACCTTGGGATTAAAAGTCCCCTGCTCTACCGACTGAGCTAACGGCCCACGACGCTCGGCTGCGCTCGTTCGCAAGAATGAGCAATTCGCTATTGTAACGGCACCCGTTGCGCGGGTCAACGAAAACCCTCCCCTAGCGCTTGCTGCTCCTCGCCCTCTTCACGCCCCCGGCGGCAAGCGCGGCGCCAGCCAGCACTGCGGCCGCCGCGGCACCTGCGGCAAGCGGCGCTCCCGCATCGCCGGTCTTCGGAAAGCGCTCGATGCAGCCGCCGCCCCCACGAAGAAGGGTTCTCCTACGAAAATGCCGCTCAGGCTTCCCCCGAACTGCCCGGCGGGTCTACAATTTCCCTAGGCTTATCCTTGGCGGATCGGCGGATCCCGCGCATCGACGCCGCGCGGACCGCGCAGCCGCCAAGACGACCCTGCGGACGCGACACGCGAAAGGCGAGTGAGGCGCAATATGTGGTGCAAGAATGTTCTGGTCGCATACGACGGATCGACGGCGGCTCGCAAGGCGATCGATCTGGCATATTCCATCGCCGAGGAGGAGCCGGACGCAACGTTCGTCTTCGTGCATGTCATGAAGCTGTACGCGGTGGGAGCCGGCGCCGAGAACGTCCTGATCGAAGACGCCAACGAGACCTTCGAGGAGCTGAAGGGGCTGGTCGCCGGCCTGGGCGAGCGCGCCTCCGTCGAGATGCTGCGCGGCTCCTCGCCCGCCGAGCTGATCCTGCGCTGCGCCAAGGACAGAGACTGCGACCTCATCGTCATGGGAAGCCGCGGCCGCGGCGGCGTGAAGGGGTACTTGGGCAGCGTCAGCTACGCCGTCGTGCAAGGCTCCCCCGTCGCGGTGCTCATCACCAAGGAAGAGGCTTAAGGCCCAAGCGCCGTCGGCCGCATTATGCTCTACAATGGAGGCGTAGCTCAAGCGATGCGGAGCGCATCGCCCGGGCGCCCTGCGCCGAAAGCGGGGGCGCTTCTCGAGGAAAGGGAGGGATCGCATGTGGTTCACGAAGGCATTGGTGGCCTACGACGGATCTGCCGCATCGAAGAACGCCGTTGACCTGGCGATGGAGATGGCGAAGGACAACGACCAGACGCAATTCCTGTTCGTCCACGTGCTGAAGCTGCCGCCGGTGCGCAGCGGCACGGGCGTCGAGGCGATGTTCGCCGAGGAAGCGCAGAACACGCTGGCCGACCTCGAGCGCATGGTCGAGCCGCTGGGCGATCGCGCGCAGGCGCGCATCCTGCGCGGCACCTCCCCCGCCGAGGTGCTGATCAAGGGCGCCCAGGAGGAAGGATGCGACCTGATCATCACCGGCAGCCGCGGCCGCGGCGGCGTGACGGGGTATCTCGGCAGCGTCAGCTACGCCGTGGTGCAGGAGTCGCCCATCGCGGTCCTGATCGCGAAATAACCGATCGCGAATAGGCGAAAGCGCCGGCGGCGTCTCCACGGACGCCGCCGGCGCTTTTTCGTGCTCTGAGAGCGGGGGTCGGCACCCCCTCCTCTGCTCTTACGCCGGCTGGAAGGTGTCCCTGTCGGGCGCGAAGGAGCGCATGGCCTGGATGGTGCGGTCGAACAGCTCGTCGAGCTCCCATCCGCACAGCTCCGCCCCCTTGCGGATGATGTCGCGGCTGCAGCCTGCGGCGAACCGCTTGTCCTTGAACTTCTTTTTCAGCGACTTCACCTCGAAGTCCATCACGCTCTTCGACGGGCGCATAACCACCGCCGCCCCAATGAGCCCGGTGAGCTCGTCGACGGCGAACAGCACCTTCTCCATGAATAGCTCGGGTTCGGGGCACGCCTCGTTGAAGTCGGAGTTGTGCGTTTGGATGGATCGGATCAGCTGCTCGGTGCCGCCGGCTTCACGCAGCATCTCGGCTGAGCGCAGCGTGTGGTCCTCCGGCGTGGGGTACTCCTCCCAGTCCAGATCGTGCAGCAGGCCGACCAAGCCCCAGAATTCGACGTTTTCCGGATCGAACTCCTGCGCGAAATAGCGCAGGCAGCCCTCCACCGCTTCGGCGTGCTCGATATGGAACGGATCCTTGTTGTGCTGGCTCAGCAACGCGAACGCCTCGTCGCGCGTGAGCCCCGCTTCCAGCGTTGCCATGCTCGACTCCCCCTTCTCGATTGGTTTTCCCTGCCGCATTATACGGCGCGATCGATATGGGAAAGCGACGAGAGACGAGGGCGGGATGAGAAAAGGGGGCGGGGGGTTTTTTTAAAATTTTGGGGAAATAGTAAAAAAAGCGGGGGGCGGGTGAAGGAGGAGAAACACC
>URRZ01000029.1 GCA_900550385.1 uncultured Coriobacteriaceae bacterium
TGGTGGACCGTCGGGGACTCGAACCCCGGACCTTGGGATTAAGAGTCCCCTGCTCTACCAACTAAGCTAACGGTCCAAGTGAACGTATGTCAATCTGCGAAAGCGCTGACCTATTCTAGGCGAAGCATCAGAGCTTTGCAAGATAAATTTTCAAAAGCGCGCTGGGGTGGCTAATCGGACTCGAACCGACGACCTCCAGAGCCACAATCTGGCGTTCTAGCCAACTGAACTACAGCCACCATGGCGCGAAGAAGCATTGTAGGGCAATCGCCGAGGAGGCGCAAGGGGTAAATCTGTGCTATTTTTATCCGCTGCCGGACAGGGGGAATCGCCCCCGCCCGCCTCGACTACAATGGATGAAAAGGCAGGTCGCGTCGATGCGGCGGGAACGCCCGTCACGCGGACGGCAGAGAGCCTAAGGAGATCCTTCCATGGACAAGCAACCATCCGAGAAGCGCTTCGCGCTGCTCATCGACGCCGACAACGTCTCGGCGAAATACATCAAGCCCATCACCGACGAGCTTTCGAACTACGGCACCGTCACCATCAAGCGCATCTACGGCGACTGGACGCTCAGCCTCCACGCCAAATGGAAAGACGCCCTGCTGGAGAACTCGCTCACGCCCATCCAGCAGTTCGGCTACACCCAGGGCAAGAACGCCACCGACTCCGCGATGATCATCGACGCGATGGACATCCTCTACGCCAACTCGGTGGAGGGCTTCTGCATCGTCTCGAGCGACAGCGACTTCACGCGCCTCGCCAGCCGCCTGCGCGAAAGCGGCCGTATGGTCATCGGCATGGGCGAGAAGAAGACGCCCGTCCCCTTCCGCCGCGCCTGCGACGTGTTCACGACGCTCGAGCTCCTGCTGGACGACGCGAACGGCAAGCGCAAGGGCAAGGACGCCCCCGGCAGCGGCCCCACCATCGAGGAGGTGGAGCAGGCCGTGGTGCGCATCATCACCGACAACCAGAACAACGGGAAGGCCACCGGCCTGGGCGAGGTGGGCAGCCGCCTGCTGAAGCGCTTCCCCGACTTCGACGTGCGCAGCTACGGGACCAACCTGCTGTCCAAACTGCTGGGCAAGTTCGCCAGCGTGGAGATCAAGAAGAACGGAAGCGATGTCGCGGTGGAGCTTGCTGACGACAAGGAATCCAAGCCGAAGGCCCCCGAGGGCGCGGCGGAGCCGGAGCCCGCAGACGAAGCCGTGCAGGACGCCCCGGAGGACGAAGGCAGAGGCGACGGGGAACAGCCGGGCGGCGCCCAGAAGGCGGAGGACGCCGCGCCCTCGTCTTCGCGTCGGCGCAAGCGCCGCGGGGGGTCGCGCCGGAAAGCGCGCGCGGCGGCCGACGAGGAAGCCGCGGCACCCGTTGCGGGCGGGGACGCCGAGGCGGCATCCGGCGAAGGGGAACCGCCCTCCGATGCGATCGCCCGCGAGGAAAGCCCCGAGGCGGGGAAAGAGGCCGCGCCGGCGCCCAAGGCGTCCAAGCGCCGTTCGCGCCGAGGGACGCGGTCGGCAGGCGCCGCCGAGCCGGCGAAGGCCGAAGCCGAAGATGGGGCGAAAGCCAAGCCGGAACCCGAGGCCAAGTCCGAGGTCGAGGTCGAACCCGAAGCCGCGGCCGCAGCCGAAACCGGCGCCGAACCCGATGCCAAGGGCGCGCCCGGCCGGGGGAAGCGGACGGACCGCCCCGCCACCGTCCAGCGCCGCGAGGCGGATGCGACCACGCGCCAGCTGGTCGCCGAAGCGGGCCCGGACGGCATCGCCGTCTCGCAGCTGGCGAGCCTCGTGCGCTCGAAGCATCGCGGCTTCAAGGTGCGCGACCTCGGCTATGCCCAATTCAAGGCCTACGTCGCGGATCTGGACGATATCGAGGTCTCGCGCATAGGGAAAGAGTGGTTCGCCCGCATGGCCGACTAGTTTCTGCTATGATTTGCCTCGCCGCATCCCACGGGAACGCGGCGAGGTCTTTCGTGCGGGCGTGGCGGAATAGGCAGACGCGCCAGATTTAGGTTCTGGTACCGCAAGGTGTGAAGGTTCAAGTCCTTTCGCCCGCACCATCTTCAGCGCGCGTTCGCGCTTCCGTCAACCTTTTTCTTAAGCCGGTCGATCAGCGCGGCCCGATCCCTACAGGAAATGCCCGAAGAGGAACCCCACGACGACGCAGACCGCGCCGCCGACGATGCCGGTCGCCAACAGGCGCACCTCACGGCGGCGGGCACGCTGGGCATCGTGCTCGGCGCGGGCCTTCTCCATGAAGTAGGAGTAGCCGTCGGTGGTGATGACGACGATGGTGCCGCGCCGGGGATCGGACTTCGTGGCGAGCATGCCCGAATCGATGAGCTCGACTTGCAGCTCGTCTTCGGGGCGGAACGGCAGCGCGCACCGGTAGACGAGCTCCCCGTCCACGCTGCAAGTCCTGCGCTCGAAGTCGATGAGCCGCTTGAGCTCGCGTTCTTGGGGTATGTTCAAAGCCGTGGACACGCTCATCCCTCGTTTTCGATCCGACGATTGGGCACTGGATCCATCATAGCCGTTCATCGGGCGAAATCGGGGCACAGCGCGCATCTTCGGGTCAAATTGGCGCCGTAACGTGAAGTTCCCGCCGCCGCGCGCTCATTCCCTGGTCAGCCTCCGCGCCGCGAGGAACGTCACCAGGAAGTACAGGCCGTACACCGCGACGAACGCCCCGGCGCACATGGCCACCATCAGCCCGATGTCGAGCGCGCCGAACACCGCCACCACGTCGGTCACCACCTGCATCGCGCAGGCCGAATGGGCTATCGCCAGAAGCAGCGGGAACACGAAGTACACCGCCACCTGCGCCAGCAGCGCGCGGTCGATCATCCCGTCCGGCGCACCCAGCTTGCGAAGCATCCCGTAGCGGCGCGCGTTGTCGGACGCCTCGGACAGCTG
The DNA here is from genome assembly GCA_900550385.1 of uncultured Coriobacteriaceae bacterium. Classification (GTDB taxonomy): domain Bacteria; phylum Actinomycetota; class Coriobacteriia; order Coriobacteriales; family Eggerthellaceae; genus Aphodovivens. The sequence goes on from URRZ01000029.1 coordinate 2,916, forward strand.
CTGGATGGCCAGGATCGCCGCGCACGCCACCGTCAGCACGAAACCCAGGTAGATGGCCAGGTACGCCACGATGGTCGACAGGCTGGAGGACTGCTCGACCACGTCCTGGCGCCCCTGCGTCATCGCGATGGGCCAGGTCTGCGGATCGCTGGAATCGGCGACGGCATCGCACGCATCGACGAACGCCGCCTCCGCATCGCCGTCGGCGCACTGCACGTCCAAGATCTGCCACGCCAACGTCGCGTCGGCGGGCACGGCATCGTCGGGCACGACCAAGCAGCCCGTGTTGGTGGGAAACGACGTGGTCTCGATGCACCGGTCGATGCACCGGGAAAGCGCGAGCTCCTCCCCGCTCACCTGCAGGACGGGCGCGCGATCCGCCGCCTGCTGGAGGAACCCCAGGGTGATGTCCGAATCGGCGACGACGGCGCACTGCCCCGCCTCCAGCTCGACGGGCTCCCGCTCCGCCAGCTCCAGCGCGGCGTTCAGCTGCGAGAGCTTCACCAACGGGATCGGCATGGAGGCGTAGGCCGGGTTGAGCGCGCCGTTGCCCGAGACCTCGGACAAGGACAAGCCCGACGCCCGCTCGATGTCCCCGATGGTCGCAGGGTCCGCCCCGTCCACCCAGAAGTCCACCCGCGCCGCCCCATCGACGAGGTCGTCGAAGGAGCCCGCGCCCACCGCTTGGAAGCTCGCGCGCAAGCCGGCCTCCATGTCGTTGCCGAGGCGTTCCGCGTACTGCCCGAACGGACCCAGCTCCACCGGCTCGATCGAGCCCATTTCGCCCGCGCCGCCGGCGGTGGCCATATAGTAGGTGGTGCGCACGGTCGCCGAGTACGACGTGCTCTGGGCGAGGTTGCCCTCCACCGCGTTGCGGATGCCGATGCCGCCGCACACGCTGGTGAGCGCGAGGAACAGCGTCAGGCACACCACCGACAGCGTGGCGAAGGTGGTGTTCACCTTGGCGTTGAGCTGCCGCAGCGAGAACATGTTCAGCCCCCGGTAGTACAGCGGCTTCGCCATCTGGAACACGCGCAGCAAGAACCCCGACAGCGACCAGAAGAACAGCACGGTGCCGGCGCACACCAGGGCGGTGGCTGCGCCGAACTGCGGGGACAGCTCCACAAGCCCGTTGTCCAGCAGCAGCTTGTAGGACGCCCCGATCATCGCGACCGACGCGAGGAAGGCGGCGATCGACAGCGGCAGGCTCCTCAGCAGCATCTCCTGGTTGCGGCTCTCCGCGGTCATCAGGTCCACCAGACGGGATTTCGACACCTCGCGGGCGTTCACGACGGCGGCCAGCAGGAAGATGGCGGCGAACACCGCCAGCGTGAAAGCCAGCGCCTCCGCCGAGAACACGAAGGCGAACCCGCCCGATGTGGCGATATCGGCCGAGAACAGCGCCGAGGTGAGGTGCAGCAGCCCCTGCGACAGGGCGATGCCGAGCGCCAGGCCCACCGCAAGCGACGCCGCGCCGACGATGAGCGATTCCGCCGCGACGATCCCCACCACGTCGGCGGTGGACATGCCCAGCATCAGGTAGATGGCGAACTCGCGCTTGCGCCGCCTGACCAGGAAGCGGTTGGCGTACACCACCAGAAACACCAGCACCGCGGCGATGAACAGCGACACCCCGCCGATGACCATGCCCAGGAGCTCGAAGATGCCGTCTTGGACCTCGCTCATCGCCAGCACGCTGCGCTGCTGGGACATCGAGTTGAACGCGTAGAACACCGCCACGCCCAGAACGACGGTGAGGAAGTAGATCCCGAAGTCGCCGATGGACTTGCGGATGTTGCCGATCGCCAGCCTAGCAAGCATCGGCCATCCCCTCCCCCATCTGCGAGACCGCCTCCACTATGCGGCGGTAGAACGACCCGCGGTCGGATCTCCCGCGCTCCAGCTCGCCTGCGATCCGCCCGTCCTTGATGAACATGATGCGCTCGCAGTAGCTCGCCGACACGGAGTCGTGCGTCACCATGAAGATGGTCGCCCCGGCATCGTTGAGGTCGGAAAGCGACTCGAGGAGCTGGCGCGCGGACTTCGAGTCCAGCGCGCCGGTGGGCTCGTCGGCCAGCACCAGCTTGGGATGCGTCACCGTCGCGCGGGCCGCGGCCACGCGCTGCCGCTGGCCGCCGGAGAGCTGGTAGGGGTATTTCCCCAGCACGTCCTGGATGCCCAACCGGCACGCCATCGCCACCACGCGCGCCTCGATCTCGCGCGCGGGCGCCTTCTGGATGGTGAGTGCCAGCGCGATGTTCTCGAAGGCCGTGAGGGTGTCCAGGAGGTTCGAATCCTGGAATATGAAGCCCAGGTCGTCCCGCCTGAAGCGCGAGAGCTCCTTGCCCGCGAGCTGGGTGACCTCCACCCCGCCGATGCGGATGCTGCCGCTGGTGGGGGCGTCGATGGTGGCGAGGCAGTTCAGCAGAGTCGACTTGCCCGAGCCCGACGGCCCCATGATGCCGACGAACTCGCCTTCCGCCACCGTGAAGCCGACCCCGGCGAGCGCCTGGGTGACGCTTCCCTCCCCTCTCCTGCCGCCGCCGTAGCGCTTGACCACCTGCCGCGCCTCGACCATCGCCTTCCGCTCGTATGCGCCTGCCATGGGGTTCCTTCCTCTCCGCGCCGCACGGGTCCCCGCCGGCGCCTCCTTGCCTTCGCATCGAGTGTAGGCCGGAGCGCTTACGCGACGTTTCAGGGCTCCTTACATCTGCCTTACCGCCGCTTGCGGCAACTTTACAAACGCCGTTTCCCCATGCCGGGAACGCCGCCGTGCGCTACCATGGGCACGGAGCAAGCCGCGGGTGCGAAACCCCGCCCCGCGCCCGACCGGGAGGAGAACGCCATGCCCATCGCCCGAACGCTGTCGCCGCTCGAGCCCCATTTGCGCGACAAGCGCATCCTCATCGTCGATGACGAGGCGGAGCTCGCCGACATGGTGCGCGGCATCCTGCACGCCGCTGGCTTCTCGCACGTGCAGGCGCTGAACAGCGGCGAGGAGGCGCTGGCGCTCGCCCAGGGCGCGCCCGCGTCCAAGCCGCCGTGCGATCTGCTGGTGCTCGACGTGATGATGCCCAGCATCGACGGGTTCCAGCTGCTCGCGCGCCTGCGCGACCTGCCCGCCACCGCCCAGGTCCCCGCGCTGTTCCTCACCGCGAAGGACGAGCCCTTCGACCGCGTGAACGGACTCTCGCTGGGCGCCGACGACTACCTGGTGAAGCCGTTTCTGCCCCAAGAGCTGATCCTGCGCATCGCCGCGATCCTGCGCCGCTGCTACGCCAATGAGAGCCCTCGCCTGGAGCTTGCGTTCTGCACCGTGGACTTCGACACGGCGGAGGTCGCCCGCCACGACGGCACCGTCGCCGAGCTCACCGCGAAGGAGCACGAGATCCTCAGCGTGCTGGCGCGCAACATCGGGCGCATCGTGACGATCGACGCGCTGTGCGAGGCGTGCTGGGGCACCTCCTTCGGCTACGAGAACTCGCTGATGGCGCATATTCGCCGCCTGCGCGAGAAGATCGAGGAGAACCCTTCCAAGCCCCGATCGCTCACCACCGTGAAGGGGCTGGGATACAAACTGGCGGGCCGCTCATGACCGGCGGCGGAAACGGCTGGCGGGAGGGCGCGTCCTGGCGCTCGGAGGCTCCCCTGCCCCCGTCCGAGCTGAAGCGGCGCGAGAGGAAGCGCCGCGTGAAGCGCGCGGGCGGCGCCGGGTCGGTCGTGGGGTTCTTCGCCAAGCAGGCGCTGTGGTTCGTCGTCCTGGTGATGGCGATGCTGTTCGTCGACTTGATCCTGTACATCCTCATCGCCACGCACGAGATGGACCGCAACTACCTCTACGGCACGCCCGCCACCGTCACGCGCACGGTGAGCGAGCAGCTCGCCACCGGCGACGGCGGGTACGAGCTGGGCGGCGAGGCGGCGGCGCAGCTGGACGAGCAGCGCGCTTGGGCCCAGCTGGTCGCGCCGGACGGCGGCGTCGTCTGGGAGCGCAACGTGCCCGAAAGCGACGGCGACGCGGGGACCGTCACCGCCTCCGCGCCGTCCGAGCCCGGCTGGGGCGCCGTCCCCGAAAGCTACACGCTCGGCCAAGTGGCGCTGATCGCGCACTACCACACCCTCAACGGCTACCCCGCGTTCATCTGGGAGCGCGACGACGGCCTGCTGCTGGTGGGGTTCCCGGCGGGCTCGTACGAGACGATGTCCATCACCTGGCCGGAGGAGACCTGGGCGACGCTGCCCGCCTACGTCGGCGGGATCCTCCTTTTCGACCTGGTCATCCTGTTCGCCGCCTACCTGGTCTACCGCCGGCGCACCCAGCGCGCGGTGGCCCCCATCAACGACGCGCTGGGCGTGCTGGCAAGCGGCGGGCGCGTGGAGCTGGACCTGCACGGAGACCTGCAGCCCATCGCCGACCACATCAACGAGACCTCCGACATCCTCGAGCGGAAGGACTCCGCGCGCGAGCAGTGGATACGGGGCGTGTCCCACGACATCAGGACGCCGCTCTCGATGATCATCGGCAAGGCCGACGCCTTGGCGGAAAGCGAGGACGCCCCCTCAGATGTGCGCGCCGAGGCCGCCGCCATCCGCTCGCAGGGCATGAAGATCAAGGACCTCGTGGCGGACCTGAACGCCGCCTCCCAGCTCTCCTTCGGCGCGCGTCCGCTCGACCTGAAGCGCGTCCACCTGCCCAAGCTCCTGCGGAACGTCGCCGCGTCGTACATGAACGGGGGCTTCGACGAGAGCCACCCCCTGGAGTTCTCGCTGGACGAGCGCTGCGCGAACGCGACGGTGCTCGGCGACGAGCGGATGCTCGTGCGGCTGGTCGAGAACCTGCTGGCGAACGCGCGCCTCCACAACCCCGGAGGCTGCGGCATACGGCTGGGCCTTGCGCCCCTCCTGCCGGAGCCGTCGGCGAATGCCGCAGCGCAGCCGGCGGAAACGGGGGCGTGGCCCGTCCAGCCGACGGGATCGGGCGCCTGCCCTGCTCAGCAGCCGGCGGCCGTCCTGCTGGTGGCCGACGACGGCGTCGGGGCCGGCGATGCGGCGCTCGCGGCGCTGGAGGAGCGGCTCTCCCGCGCGCGGCGCGACCCCGGCGGGGCGGTGCCCGACGATGCGGGCCACGACCTGGGGCTGGTGCTGGTCGACCGCATCGCCCGCGCGCACGGCGGCGAGATCTCCATTCGCTCGCAGGAGGGCCGCGGCTTCGCCGTCTCCGTCACGCTGCCCTTGGCATGAGCCGGATGGCGTGGCGGGATTTCTGCAGCTTTAGCGCCCCCTCCGCCACCTGCGGCCTCCTATCCGAAGCAGGCGGCGCAGCCCCGCCATGCTATGCGGCGGCGAATGATGAACTCCCCGTGACATCTGCCGGCAGCGAGGCGTTCGGCGCGCTTTCTCCGTTACAATCTTCAGGATACGTTGCATCCCACACCGAAGGAGACTGCGGGTTTGGAAGCTTTGGAATTGGCCTTGGTCCTGCTTGCCGCCGTGCTGCTCTCGTCGGTGGTGGCGCAGCTGGTCCCCAAGGTCTCCGCCCCGCTCGTCCAGATCGCCTTCGGCGTGCTGATCGCGCTGCTGTCCCCCAAGTCGATCGACATCACGCTCGACCCCGAGCTGTTCCTGGTGCTGTTCGTGGCGCCGCTGCTCTACGACGAGGCGAAGAACGCCGACAAGGCCGCCCTGTGGAAATACCGCGGCACCGTGCTGAGCCTCGCCATCGGGCTGGTCGTCCTGACCGTGTTCGCGCTAGGCTACACCGTGCACGCCTTCCTGCCGCTGGTCCCGCTCGCCGCCGCCCTCGCCATGGGCGCGGCGCTTTCCCCCACCGACCCCATCGCCGTCGCCTCCGTGTCGGAGACCGCCAACATCCCCAAGCGCTCCGGCAGCATCCTCAAAGGCGAATCGCTGCTCAACGACGCGTCGGGCATCGTGTCGTTCCAGTTCGCGGTCGCGGCCGTCATGGCCGGATCGTTCTCGCTGCTGAACGCCACCGGCACGTTCGCCGTCAGCTTCGTCGGCGGCCTCGTTCTGGGCATCGTGCTGGGCTACCTAGGCAACCTGGCGGTCAGGCTGGTGCGCCGGACGGGTCTGGAGGATACCACGTTCCATGTGCTCTTCGAGATCCTGGTGCCCTTCATCATCTACCTCATCGCCGAATCCATCCACGTCAGCGGCATCATCGCGGTCGTCGCGGGCGGCTTGGTGAACGTCATCTCGCCGCGCGCGAACCTCCCATCCGTCTCGCGGATGAACATCGTCTCCACCAGCGTGTGGCGCGTCTTCTCCTTCGGGCTGAACGGCCTGGTGTTCGTGCTTCTGGGCACGCAGCTGCCCCAGGCCATGTCCCACACCTGGGAAGACGTCACCATCGGCAACGACTACCTGATGCTGGTGATCCTGGTCCTGACCGCAGTCCTTCTGGGCGTGCGCTTCATCTGGGTGTTCGGCATGACCCGCTTCCGCGCGCGCAGGCTGGCCAAACAGGGCGTAACCGGCCTGCCCACGCTGCGCGACGATGCGCGCGAGTCGCTGATCATGACGCTTTCGGGGGCGAAGGGCACCATCTCGCTGGCCGTGATGTTCAACCTGCCGAACCTGTTCCCGCAGCGCAACCTGCTGATCTTCCTCACCTGCGGCGTCATCGTGGTGACGCTGCTCATCGCCACCTTCGTGGTGCCGCTCATCGCCCCGTCGCGCGAGGCGAAAAGCGTCGACGCGCGCAAGAAGGAGTCCGAGGCCGCCGTCGACATGTTGCGCGGCGTCATCGAGGAGCTGGCAGCGCGCCAGACGCCGGAGAACCGCTACGCCACCCAGCTGGTGATCACCTCCTACAACGACCGCATCAAGCGCATCAAGGACAGCGGCGACATCCAGGACGAGGACGAGATACGCCTGCACCTGAAGTGCATCGAGTGGGAGCGCGAACGCACCAAGCAGCTCGTAGACGCCGACGAGGCCACGCCCGCCGTGGGCTATTGGAACCTCTCGCGCCTCGACCGCGTCGAATCGCTGCTGCGCCATCGTGCCAGCAACCGCACCTTTAGCGGCCTCATCTCGCGCGTGCGCTCCGTCGCACGAAGGGGCATCGGCGCGCTGATCCAGAGCCTTCCGGACGCGATGGTCGCCGACAAGGTGCTTGAGCGACGCCATGCGCAGCTGGTGTGCGCGCAACACGTCATCTCGAAGCTGCAGAAGATGCTCGCCTCGCCCGACATCGACGTGCCCGCCGAGATCGCCGGCGCCCTGCTGGTCGAGTACCAGCGCGTAGCCCGCTCGCTGACCAGCGACAGCCCGTCCATCACCACCATCACCAACATCTCCCAGAAGGCGACCGACATCGAGCGCTTCGCCCTTCAGCTGGAGCTCGAGCAGATCCAGAAGTACTACGAGGACGGCGTGATAAGCCGCGCCTTCTCGCGCCGCCTGCGCGAGAACGTGAACCTCATGCAGCTGGACCTGGGCGACAGCATCTAGCCGGCGGAACGCGCCACTCTCGCCAAGAATATACGCACCGCCCGCGCCAAAGGCATGCACCGACAGGCCTGCACCGTTTTCGCCGACAAGACGCGCGCCCTCTCTAACTGCCGGCGAGCCGGACTCCGGCTGCTACCTAACCCGATTCACCCATCCATGCAAAAACGGGGATACTGCACCACAAGGGGCATTCCTGTGAGCAGAATCGCCGTTTTTGCATTGATCCGCATGGCGATCAGACGAACTTGGAAACGCCTTCATGCCGTTGAACTGGCATTATGCAAATCCTGCAATCAAACCCCTGTCGCCGATCCGTTCTTTTCTCCGAATACTGAACAGCACAGCATGGCCCAATGCACAGTTTCTGGAGAAAAGCACGAAACGGCGATGCCGGCAAAGCGAAACGCCTCATCCTTAAGGAGAACGGAGGGCAGGGAGCACCCGCCGCAAGCGATGCCCGCAAAACGAAACGCCCCGTCCCTGAGGGAGGGACGGGGCGTTTCCATGATCCGGGACCCCGCCATCGGAGGGGGAATGCGGAACCCCGGATCCGGTTCAGCCCGCGAGGGCTAGATGACCATCGCCAACGCGGAGAACAGGATGGTGGCGACGATGATGTAGGCCACGATGATGATGGCGCCGCGGCTCCACACGAACTTGCTTTCCATGTCCTCGTTGCCCAGCATGATGGGGGCGGGGCCGGCTGCGGCGTAGGTGAGGAACGCGCAGTTCGAGGAGACGGAGATGGCGGCGGCGATCATGGTCGCGTCGGCGCCGGCGCCGCAGTAGGCGGCGATGAACGGCATGGCGACGCTGGAGACGATGATGCCGGTGGCCATGTTGGAGAAGAAGTTCGTGATGACCGTGCAGACGGCGATGATGATGAGCATGAACAGCGGGAACGGCATGTCCGCGAAGATCGGGCTGAGCAGCTCGGTCAGCCACGCCTGGATGCCCAGGTCCTGGTTGGACAGCGCACCGCCGATGACGACGAACGCCGCGACGGCGAGGATGATGCCCCAGTCGACGCCTTCCTTCATGGCGGCCCTGGTGTCCAGCAGCGGCTTGCCCTCGATGTGGATGAGGGACACGGCGACGATGGTCACGACGAACCACACGCCCTGGGAGATGGGTCCGAACCACGCATAGAACGCGGTGTCCTTGGAGATGAACAGCGTCACGAAGGAGTACGCGATGCCAACGAGGAACGCCAGCACGTAGATGATCTGGCCCGCGCTGAAGTGCGAGTCGATCTTCTTCAGGGCTTCGATCTCATTGGGGTCGAAGGACTGCAGGCGGGACATGTCGCAACCGAACACGAACTTGATCAGCAGCGCATAGGCAAACACGAAGACCATGCCCACGATAAGGGAGCCCACGATGTAGAGGCCAGCGTTGAAGCCGAAGCCATAGGGGGCGATGGCGGCCGTGAAGGCGCCGGTGATAGCGAGGGGCATCGCCTGGAACGGCATCAACGCCGCACCCATGATGCCGCAGAGGTACAGGCCCATCTTCATGGCCTGGACGTAGCGGTCCTTCTTCTGGAAGCCCAGGACGTCTTTGATGCTGTCGAAGATCGTGTAAGCGAGCAGCGTGCCGGCGGTGGCGCCCAGCAACGTGTCGGCCAGCATGAACACGGCCAGCAGCACCCACGTGAACACGAAGGGGCGGCCCTGCATGAACTTAGCGGAGACGACCTTCTTCGCCAGGACCTCGCCCACGCCGGTCTTGCGCATGCCGAAGCAGATCATGAACAGCAGGATGCACTGGAACACCGTGGAGTTGCCCAGCGACGAGGAAATCGTCGCATTACCCGCGGAGTAGCCCAGCACGACGATCGCGAAGATGGCGAGCAGCGACGTCCAGATCAGGTTGTTGGTTGCGGTGATGAGGACCAGCAAGCCGATGAACACGCCGATCATGCTCACGCCCATGGGCGTGACGGCAGACCACGCCGGAACCACGAACCCGGTGCCGAACATGATCAGGACGCCGACGACGGCGCCTATCCACTGGCCGGTGGAAAGGCCGGGCTTCTTAGCGGGTGCGCCGCCGCTTGGCTTTTGGACAGCTTTTTCAGCACTCATATGTTTCCTCCGATCAGAGCCTGCGGCGACGATCGCCGCCGCAGGCGAACATTAGACTTGGGAACTACTTCTTCGGCTTGATGGAGATGAAGTCCCCGCCGTTGATGAACAGCTCGCCGTCGTTCTCGCGCAGCTCCTGCCAGTAGCCGTCGCATGGGGCGTCCAGGTCGACGCCGTCGTCCTTCAGCATCTCGCGGATGCGCTCGCCCTGGATCTGGTGCGGCGTGATGCCTTCCTTGATGGCGACGCTGGCGGCGATGCCGGCTGCATGGCCGGTGCCCATGGCGGGGCCGATGATGCGCATTGCGCCGTTGGCATGGAACTCCGAGGAGCAGCAGCGGCCGGCGGTCAGCAGGTTATCGACATCGCGCGGCAGCAGGCAGCGGTACGGGATCTCGCAGTAGTCGCGCGGGTTGCTGCGCGCGGGGATGCCCGCCGGGACGCCGAACGGATGCATGGAGGCGTCGCAGTTCTGCCCGATGTGCTCGGCATCCTCGCAGACGGCGGTGCCGTCGGCGGCCGGGATGTGCACGTGGCGCATGAAGAACCACTTGTCGCTGGTGGGATGATGCGTGTCGAACATCTCCGGGAAGCGGGCGATGCCGTCGTGGAACTTCACGCCGCAAGCCACGTCGGAGGCCTTCAGCATGTACTCGCCGAAGATGCGGCGGCTGTCGCGCACGCCGGGGATCGAGCCCATGCCGGTCAGGCGCACGTTCTCGAAGCCGGGGACGTGGTTCTTCAGGAACTTATGGAACTGCTTCATCAGCTGATGCTGCTCGAGGATCTGGCGCGTGATGTCCTCGGCATCGGTGTTGTGGCAGTAGTAGCTGTGGAACGAGAACGTCACGAATTCGGCATTATCATCGGGCGTATGCGGGATGCGCACGCGGAAGAAGCCGGCGGCGGGGTTGCACACGTGGCGCGTCATCTCGCCGCGCTTGATGGCCTCCTCCTCCAGCACGAAGACGAGGGGCAGCGGACGCTCGACGCCCTCGGCGATCTGCTTCTGCTTGAACTCGTCCTCGGCCTTCTGGTAGGTGACCAGGTCGGCGCCCGCCCAGCGGGAGCCCTGCGTGGTGGCCATGTTCAGGCCGGCGAAGTCGGCGCCGCCGACCTCGAACGGAGCGCCCGCCAGCGCGGACAGGTCGGCATCGCCCGTCGCGTCGATGAAGATGCGGGCCTTCACGCGCATAACGCCGCCCTTGGTGTAGAACAGCGCGCCCTTGATGACGCGATCGTTCTTCTCGTCCATCTCGACGTCGATGAGCGTGGAGTCGTAGATGACGCGGGCGCCGGACTCCAGCATCATGTCCTCGAGGACGATCTTGCCGTACTCGGGCTCGAAGCTGGGGTTGCGGTAGTAGTCCTTGTCGGGGAACAGCTTCTTCAGCTGGCCAATCTTATCCAAGCGCTCGGTGAACTCGAGGCAGATGCCCTCGATGTTGCCGGCGACCTGGGGCACGTAGCCGTTGGTGGCGATGCCGCCCAAGGTCACGCCCTTCTCCAGCAGGATGGTGTGCATCCCCTTGCGAGAAGCTGCGATCGCCGCTGCGCAGCCGCCGACGCCGCCGCCGACAACCGCCACATCGCAATGAAGCGTCTTGCAAATGTCAGCCATTGTTTTTCACCCTTCCTTTCCCTCCATGTCGAATGGGTCGATCCCCCGCCCCGATTGCAGGGGGATCCCATAGGGAAAGGATACGTCCACAAAGTGCCGCCATTCGTTTCACGTTTTCTCCATATTATGAAGAAGATGACATATTGGGACGGGTCGGGAATGATCGCAACGTGGATGCACGCTGCGAGGTGCCTCTACTCGTCGCGCACGTCCTTCCCGAACGAACGGCGATACCCTTTCAGGAACGAGACGAATTCGCGCAGAAGCTCGTTGTCGTCGTCGGTACGGTAGACGAACTTGACCCGGAAGTGGTAGTAGTCCTTGTCGACGGGGATCAGCCGCATGTCGCTGCGCAGGGTCTTCGGCTTGAACATCAGCGGCATCACGCACAGCCCGGCCGACACCATGCTGAACGCCATGGACGACCGCAGGTCCGCGTACTCGATCTCCGGCGAGAACCCCTCGCTCTCGCATGCCTCGATGAAGCAGTTCAACTTGACGTCGCTTTCGCGCTCGGCGCGGTTCTTGCGGAAGATGAACATGTCCTCCTTGAAATCGAGCAGCGACACCGTCTCCTTCCCGGCGGCGGGATGGTTGGCCGAGCAGGCGACCTTCAGGCGCAGGTCCCACACATCTTGGGTCGCGAACCCCTCCGGCAGGGAAAGGATCTCCTTGGGTTCGGCAATCGCGAGGAACAGCCCGTCGATCCTGCGCGTGGTCATCAGCTCGGTGAGGTAGGGCCTCGTCCCCACCACCTGCTCGATGGAGGACGCTTTCATATGCTCGTTGAAGGCGACGATGATCTCGTCCTCGCCGAACGTGCTCCATCCGCTGAGGCACCCCAGCCTCAAGCGCTTGCCCTGGTGCTCTTTGAGCTGGGCGGCGCGGCTCATCAGCGTCTCGGCATCCCGCTCGATCGCCTGCAGGTCGGCGAGCAGCTGCTCGCCCTCGCGCGTCAGCTCCACTTGGGCGCGGGCCTTCCGCTCGAACAGGCGCACGCCGAGCTCCAGCTCGAAGGCGTTGATGCGCTTCGAGACGGTCGATTGGGAATAGGCGAGCTCCTTCGCCGCGGCGGAGAAGCTCTTGTTCCGCGCAACGGACAAAGCCATTTGAACCTGCACCATATCCATGGTCCCCACCGCCTCCTTACCGTTAACGCGCGGCAGCGTGTTCTCTCCGAGGAGCCGCAACGCCCCTCCCCTTCGGATGGCCGGCGTCCCGCTTCCGCGCCGCCGGCGGGCGCTTTCCTACTTGCCCGGAAGGATGGCGAAATGGAAGATCGGGTAGTCCACCCGCACCACGTTGAACGGGCAATGGGCCAGGCCCTTCGGCAGGTAGATCATGCAGCTCTTGTCGAGCGTGACCCACTCGTCCTCGAAGCGGAACTCGATGATGCCTCCCAGCGATTCGGGATCGTCGTGGTTGGTCCCGAAGAATCCCAGGATCTCGTCGGTGTCGTCGTGGACGTGGTGCGCCGGGCCCTCGAAGGGCCGGTAGTACCATGCGCATTCCACGTGGAAGGCACCCTCGAACGTGGCGGGGTCGATGAACGAGATGGACTTGCGCGCATCCTCGGGCAGACGGTAGTGCGTGAAACTCTGCGGGCAGGGATCGGTGATGATGTACTTGTCGTAGGAGCCCATGGCCCTCCCCTCCCTCTGCGTGAACGCCGGAACGAAATCCCGGGGAAACGAAGTCCCCTTCCCGCTACTTTATGGAATAACCGCAGAAAAAAAGAGGGGGGAACGTTTCCGCTTTCCCCCTCTATGATTCCTAAAAAGAATAGCTTCCGCAGGCGGATCCCCGACGCTGAATCCGGCAGACGGCGCCGACCGCGCGTCGAAGCGACGGCATGGACGGCAGCACGCCGTCGCGGCGGACGGCGGGCCATGCCCGCGAAGCGCGAAACGCCGCAGACGCGCCGTCGCAGCAGGCGGCGGGCGCTACATGCTGGCCGGAGCGCTCACGCCCAGAAGCTTCAGCGTCAGCGCCAGCGCGATGCGGGCGGCGTCCGCCAGCGCCAGGCGCGCCTGCTGCACGCCGGGCTCCTCGCCGATGACGCGGCATTCGGTGTAGAACTGGTGGAACAGCGCCGCGAGATCCTGCGCGAAATGCGTCAGGCGGAACGGGGCGCGGTCGCGCGCCGCCAAGTCGATGAACTCCGGGAAGTCCGCCATCTTGCGCATGAGCGCCAGCTCGGCGGGCGCCGTCAGCGGCGACAGGTCCACGTCGGCGGGAATGATCCTCGCTGCCAGCCCGTCGGTGGAAAGCGAGCCCTCCTTCGCAGCCGCCGCATCGGCCTCGCCCGCCGCCTTGCGCAGAAGCGAGCAGATGCGCGCGTGCGCGTACTGCACGTAGTACACCGGATTGCTGGCGTCCTTCTTCTTCGCCACCTCGATGTCGAAGTCGATGGGCTGGTCCGACGAGCGCGACAGCATCAAAAAGCGCGTGGCGTCCACGCCCACCTCGTCGATGAGCTCGGCGAACGTCACCATCTCGCCCGTGCGCTTGGACATGCGCACCGCCTCGCCGTCGCGGAACAGGTTCACCAGCTGCCCCAGCACCACCTCAAGCGCCCCGGGGTTGCCCCACGCCTCCAGCATCGCCTCGCAGCGCTTCACGTAGCCGTGGTGGTCGGCTCCCCAGATGTCGATCAGGTGGTCGAAGCCGCGCATCAGCTTGTCGTGATGGTAGGCCATGTCGCTGGCGAAGTACGTGAGCTCGCCGTTCTCCTTGATGAGCACGCGGTCCTTGTCGTCGCCGAACGCGGTGGACTTGAACCAGGTGGCGCCGTCCTTTTGGTAGAGGTAGCCCTTCGCGTCCATCGCCGCCAGCGCGCGCGACACGGCGGTCTCGCCCTGCTCGTCCTCCTTGTACAGGTCGCGCTCCGAGAACCAACGGTCGAAATGCACGCCGAAGCCGCCGAGCGTGTCCTGCATCAGCTGGAGCATCTGCTTGTAGGCGATCTCGCGGAAAGCGGCCACGCGCTCCTCGTCGGAGACCGAAAGCCACTTCTCGCCGTCGCGCTCGATGATGCCGCGCGCGATGTCGGCCACATATGAGCCGCCATAGCATTTCTCGGGCATCTCGACGTCGCGGCCGAGCAGCTGCTGGTAGCGCACCGACACGGAGTTGCCGAACACGTCCATCTGGACGCCGTGGTCGTTGATGTAGAACTCCTCGTGCACGTCGTAGCCCGCATGGCGCATCACGCGCGCCATGGCGTCGCCCAGCGCAGCCCAGCGGCCATGGCCCACGTGCATGGGGCCGGTGGGGTTGGCCGACACGTACTCCAGGTTGATGCGGCCGGCCTCGGCCTTGGGGGCGCCCTTCCCGTAGTCGTCGCCCTGTTCGCGCACCTGCGCCACCACGCCCTGCAGCGTCGCGGCGGTCAGGCGGATGTTGATGAAGCCGGGACCCGCCACCTCGACGCTTTGGATCATGCCGCCTTCCGGCAGATGGTCCACGATGATCTGCGCGATGTCGCGCGGGTTGCGCTTCGCCTGCTTCGCGCAGCGCATCGCCACGGTGGACGCCCAATCGCCGTTCGCCTCGTCGCGCGGGCGCTCCAAAGCAGCCTGCGGGCGCTGCTCCAGGGAAAGGGAGCCGTCCTTGCAGGCGGCGTCGATCGCCCCGTCGATGATCTGCTCGAGTTGTTCGCGGATTAGCATGTCAGCGTCTTTCTACGTCGAAGGAAGGGGCCGCATGAGCTGCGGCCCCTTTGCAGTGCATGTGCGATTCTACCATTTTCGCCTGCGCGCCCGCGCACCGTCAGGAAAAACGCGCAAGCGGCGCCGGCCTAGCGCTGCTGCGGGCGCTGCTGGGCCCCCGTGCCCGGCTGGGCCCCCGCGCTCGGCGGCATCGGCGGGAGTCCGTCCCCCTCGCCCGCTCGGACGGCCAGCATCTGCTCGAACATCGAGGCGGTTTCCTGGAACCTCGAGGGCAGCACCACCGTCGAGGAGCGGCCGGTCTTGGCGAACTCCGTCATCATCTCGGTCCACTGGGTGAACAGGAACAGCTCGTTGGCCTCCTGCGTGGTGACGCCCGACTCCTTGATGACGTCAAGCGAGTCGGCGATGCCCTCGGCGATGGCCTTGCGCTGCGCGGCGATGCCGCGTCCCGACTCCTCCATGGCCTGCGCTTGGGCCTGCGCCTCGACGACCACCTTGATGCGGTCGGCGTCGGCGAGCGCCTGGGCGGCTTCCTTCTCCCGCTGCGCGGAGTTGATCTTGTTCATCGAAGCCTCGACGTCGGGCGGCAGCCCGATGGCGGTGATCAGCGTGGACACCAGGTCGTAGCCGTAGGCGACCATGCGCGCCGCGACGTTGGTGTTCACATCGCCCGCGATGAGGTCCTTGTTGTCGAACACCTCGTCCAGCGTGTAGTTCGGGATCGCCGAGCGCAGCGCGTCGGCGATGTAGGCGCGCATCTGCTCCTCGGGGTTGGACAGCATGTAGTAGCTGCGGAACACGCCGGTCTGCTCGGGCGAGGCGCCGCGATCGTAGCTGACGTGGTACTGCGCCGCCACCTGCATGGTGATGGTCACGTTGTCCTTGGTCTTGCCGTCGATCTGGAACTGCGACTGGCGCGTGCGCAGATCGACCTTGGCGGCGATGCGCTCGATGATGGGGATCTTCAGATGGATGCCCGCGCCGGTGGTGCGGTTGAACTTCCCGAAGCGCTCGATGATGTACTCGGTCTGCTGCTGCACGATGAACACGCATTTGAACACCACCACGAGGATGATGAGGATGACCAGCACCACGAACACCGAGCTGATGAGCGAGATCAAGCCCGCGAGCAAACTGGACATGGGAACAGCCCCCTTCCCTGCTTTCGATTCGTTACCCTGATTCGGCTCCTACGGCCGCCGCCGCGCCGTCCGGCGGCCCCGCGGGACGAGCCGCGCGGCGCTGGGCGCGGCAGGCGCGGACGGGATTCCTAGGCGATGCGGTCGCCGGCCGTGGGGCCGGGCTTGGACGTGTAGACGGCGTCGACGTGCACGAAGCAGCCGCCCTTGGCGACGGTGGGCGACCCCATGGCGGCGAAGGCGGCGTCGGCCCAGGCCTTCTGCTCGTCGAACTCCGGGCCCTCGTCGATGTAGCGGGCGGTGCCGTGGATCTGGTACGCCCCGCCCTCGCCCCAGAACACCAGCGAGACCTTCGCGTTCGCGCGCAGATTCGCCAGGGTCTTCTTGAAGTACTGGTCGGAAACGTAGATGGTCTCGTCGTCGACGATCTTCTTCATCCCCACGGGCGCCCCGTTGGGCTGGCCCTCCAGCGACGACGTGCAGAGCACGACCACGCCCGCATCGAACTGGCTTTTGACTTCCTCGGGCAAGACTGCCATGGCATCCCCTTCCTCGTTGCGCCGGATCCGATGGCGTCCGGCGACCGTATAGGCCAAGTATACGTCGAACGCGGGAACCGGACGGCAAAGATCGGGCAAAGATTCCCGGCGGGCTACATGACCCGGGTGCTCTCGACCTTCTCCACGAACCTGTCCACCACCGATATCAGGGGATTGCGCAGGACGAAGCCCAGCAGGACGAAGGGCACGACGAACAGCGCCAGGACGCCCATCTCGACCCAGAAATCGCCCTGGTACACGCCGAACATGGCGGCGCGCATCGCGTTGACCGCATGCGTGATGGGCAGGAACGGGCTGGCGTCCTGGAAGAAGCGCGGCAGGAGCTGCAGCGGGTAGCTGCCGCCGCCGCCCGACACCTGGATGATCAGCAGCATGACCGAGAGCGCCTTGCCGAAGTTGGCGAACGACGCCACCAACGTGTAGATGATGAAGGCGAACACCAGGCCCGACCCCCACAGGCACGCCATGTACAGCAGCGGATGGACCGCCTGCACCCCCAGGAAGAACAGGTTGCCCAGCCCGATGGAGGTGCTCTGCAGCAGCGAGAGCGCCGCGACCACCGCGAAGCGGCCCGCGAACACCTGCCGCGGCGTCAGGTCGCCCAGCTCGCGACGTTCCTCGTCGGAGGGGTTCGCCTTGATGGCGACCATGATCAGCAGCGCGCCGATCCAAAGCGCCAGCGTGGTGTAGAGCGGCGCCATCGCCGAGCCGAAATTGCTCACCGGGTACACCGCATGCCTGTCGAGCGAAACCGGCGCCGAAAGCGCTTCCGCCAGCGCCGACGGGTCGGAGCCGATGATCTTGCGCAACGATTCCAGATCGCCGGTGGACAGAGCCTCGAGCATGCCCGTCGAGACGTCCTGCAGCTTCGAACCCGTCGCGTCCAGCTCGTCGGCGGCTGCCACCGGCACCGGATCCGGTGACACGACCGCGGACCGGATCCCGGTGTTTTTGTCCGTCCCGAACGATCCGGAACAGGTGTAGATGACCCCCTTCACCCCGCCGTAAAAGGCGCGCAGGCCGTCTTTGAAGGATTCATTGTAGACCGGGATCCCGTCCTCCCCGATCTCGAACGTCATCCATTTGAACGGGTGCTTCCAGATATAGATGGACGCCAGGGCCTTGTCGGCGGACAGATAGACGCAGGGGTAATCCAGATTGGAATGGGGGCTGGCAAAGGGCCTGAGTACCTCGAGCCCCCTGACGGTGGTTCCATGATAGGCGGTCATCCGCATTCCTTCCTTTCATAGAGGATATCCGGCTTTCGTTTGTGTGCAAATCCGTCCTCCCGCCGGGCATACTAATCCGGGCTGAGGAGGGGGAGGAACAGGCCGCCGGCATAGCACTGCAATCACCCATGGCGGTGCTGATGGATACCAGTACCGGCCAGGTGCTGGTGGAAAAAGCCGGGGATCAAAAAGCCCCCGCCGCCAGTGCCATCAAGGTCATGACCCTCCTCCTGCTCTACGATGGCATCGAGGAAGGACGCCTTCGGATGGAAGACACCGTGCAGGTGTCCGATAACGCCGCAAAAACAGGGGGAACCCGGGCCTTTTTGGATCGGGGCGCCAGCTATAAAGCAGAGGACCTCATCAAGGCCATCTCGGTGTGCAGCGCCAACGACGCCTCTGTGGCCATGGCCGAGGCCATGTATGGCA
>URRZ01000030.1 GCA_900550385.1 uncultured Coriobacteriaceae bacterium
TCAGCGAGTACGCTCGCAAAGAGGGCCTGCCGGTCGCCATGCACCTTGCCGGAAGCCGGGAGGAGTACCAGTTCGTCAAGAGGGGCTCGTCGCCGTTCGCCGTCCACGCTATGGGCTCGAAGCGCGGCTACGTCGAGATCCCGCCGTGGCTGCCGACGGGCGTCTCGCCGGTGCGCTACGCGCTGAATTGGGGCGCCTTCGAGTCGGACAACGTGCTGGCCATCCACTGCACGCACATCGACGACGACGACATCAGCAAGCTGAAGGAATACGACGTCGCGGTCGCCGGCTGCCCCCGCTGCAGCGCGCAGCTGGGCATGGGCCTTTCCCCCATCAACGAGTTCCTGCGCGCCCGCCTGCGCTTCGGCTTGGGGACCGATTCCCCCGCCGCCACCGACTCCATCGACATGTTCATGGAGATGCGCCTGGGCATGCTGCTCCAGCGCGCGGTGAGTCCCAACACGTTCCTGGACTCCGCCACCATGCTGGAGGTCGCCACCATCGGCGGCGCGCGCGCCTTGAAGATCGACGACAAGGTGGGCTCGCTGGACATCGGCAAATGCGCCGACGTCATCGCCGTGGACCTGTCGGGCTCGCACCAGACCCCCCCCACCGACCCCATCTCCGCCGTGGTGAACACCTGCAACGGCACCGATGTGATGATGACCATGGTGGGCGGCAACGTCCTGTACGAGCGCAACCATTGGAACGTGAACGTCGACGTCGCCAAGACCATCGCGCGCGTCATCGAGATCCGCGGGAAGCTGAGGGGCTAGCGCATGAGCCAGAAATCCGGCCGTAAGCAGCAGAAGACCACCGCCAAGCAGCGCGAGGCGCGCATCGAGGCCGCGCGCGCCCGCGAGCTGCGCGCCCAGGAGCAAAGGGAGCGCTCCAGCCGCCTGAAGAGGATCTTCACGGTGGTGGTGTGCGTCATCCTGGTGCTGGCGCTGTTCATCCCCACGATGGCGCTGACCGTCTTCGGCGGGAACTAGGCGGCTTGCGGCCATCCGCCGGACGGGCGCCGGCTGCGCGCCCCTCCCTTTACGGGGATTTGACGCGCGCGGAATCCGTAGAACCCGTGCAGGCGTTCGGACGGCATCCGATTGTGTTACCATGCGATTCTGTGCGCGATGAGCGCTGATGATCGATTGCACCAAGCAAAGGGGTTCTGCTTTGTTCGGCATAGGCGGATTCGAATTCTTCCTCATAGTGGTGTTCGGGTTCCTCATCGTGGGGCCCGATAAGCTGCCTGCCATGGCCAAGACCATCGGGCAGGCCATCGCCAAGTTCCGCTCCGCCCAGGACGAGATGAACAAGGTCATCAAGACCGAGGTGTACGACCCCAACTCCAAAGAGCCGTTCAAGAACCCGCTCGACGTCCTCGAGAAGGTGGGCAACGCGTCGTCCGGCGACGCCTCCGCGTCCTCGAAGAAGGCCGCCTCCTCCGATGCGAAGCCTTCCGCCGACGCCCCCGCGTCCTCCGGCGAGCGCAAGGAGAGCTTCTCCGAGCGCAAGGCCCGCTACGAGAAGGAGCGCGCGGCGAAGCACGCCGCGGAGGCCGAGGCCCGCGTCGAGAAGGCCCGCGCTGCCGCCGCTGCCAAGGACGCCCCTGCAACGGCTGCCGCTTCCGCAACGGCTGCCGCCGCTGCCGCGAAACCCGCCGCCGATGCGGAGCCCAAGCCCGCCGACCCGGCGACGGAAGAGCCCGCGCCCGTCGAGAAGGGGGAGTAGACCATGCCTATCGGACCGGCGCGCATGCCCCTTTTCGACCACCTCGGCGAGCTGCGCATGCGCCTCGTGCGCATCGTCGTGTGCCTGCTCATCGGCGTCGTCGTGTTCTACCTGGCGGCCCCCACCATCATCCAATTCCTGCTTCTGCCCATCGCCGAGTTCCTGCCCCAGGCGGAAGACGGCGGGGCGGTGCTGACGGCGCTCGACCCCTTCGAGGCGTTCGCCACCAGCTTCAAGGTGTCGCTGTGGGCGTCGGTGGTCACCTGCTCGCCGGTGATCCTGTGGCAGATCCTGGCGTTCTTCCTGCCCGCGCTCAAGCCCAAGGAGCGCAAGTGGTTCGTGCCGGCGTTCGCGGCCGCGGTGATCCTGTTCATCCTGGGCACGGTGTTCTGCTATTTCATCATCCTGGACCCGGCGTTCCAGTTCCTCACCGGCCAGGTGCAGGGCTGGGCGCAGAGCATGCCGCGCGCATCGACGTTCGTCGACACCATCATCAAGTTCGAGATCGGCTTCGGCTTCGCCTTCGAGCTGCCGCTGGTGGTGTTCTTCCTGGCGGTGTTCGACATCGTGCCGTACAAGAAGCTGCGCAGCAGCTGGCGCGTGGTGTACGTGGCGCTGATGGTCGTCTCGGCCATGGTCACGCCCGACGCGTCGCCGGTCACCATGATGCTGCTGTTCGCCGCGATGGTGTGCCTCTACGAGATCAGCCTGCTGATCTCGCGCGTCGTGCTGCGCAAGAAGATCAAGCGCGAGGCGGAGGAGGAAGCCGAGGACGACTAGCCCCGGCGACGCTTGGGCCGGGCCTGTCATGGCGCCCGCCTGCGCAATCCCGACGATCCCGGCGATCCGCAGCGTTTCCGCGCCGTCCGCCTAGGGCATCCCCGAGGCGGCGGCGCGTTGTTCTACCATGGGCGCGAAACGGAAGGAGGCGAGCGATGCACGAGCTTGGCATCATGACCGGCGTCATGGACGCCGTCACCAAGTCCGCAGAGGATGCCGGCGCCGACAAGGTGCTGAAGGTCACGCTTTCGGTCGGCGAGATGACCGAGTGCATCCCCGATGCGCTGGAGTTCGCGTTCGAGGCGCTCTCGGAAGGGACCCTGTGCGAGGGGGCCGACCTGATCATCAACATGGTGGCGCCGAAGAGCCGCTGCCTGGAGTGCGGGGCCGAGTTCGAGCACGACCGCTTCCACATGTTCTGTCCCGAATGCGACAGCTTCGCGACCCAGCTCCTTGCCGGCCGCGAGCTGCAGATCGATTCCATCGAGGTGGACATCCCGGAGGACGAGGAGGAAACCGCATGCAAATAGACATGAAGCAGCCCATCCTGCAGAAGAACGACTCCATCGCGGCGGAGCTGCGGCAGCGCTTCGCGGACAACC
Source organism: uncultured Coriobacteriaceae bacterium (assembly GCA_900550385.1). GTDB lineage: Bacteria > Actinomycetota > Coriobacteriia > Coriobacteriales > Eggerthellaceae > Aphodovivens. The sequence continues at coordinate 3,114 of URRZ01000030.1, forward strand.
GCGTGTACGTGGTGGACCTGCTGGCAAGCCCCGGCTCCGGCAAGACGTCCACCATCCTGGCGACCATCGACGCCCTGCGCGACGAGTTCAACATCGCCGTCATCGAAGGCGACATCGCCAGCAGCGTCGACGCTGAGAAGATCAAGGCCCAGGGAACCGCCGCGGTGCAGATCAACACCGGCGGCGCGTGCCATCTGGAAAGCGCCATGATCAAGCGAGCCGTCGACGTGCTCGACCTGGAGCGGCTCGACCTCATCATCATCGAGAACGTGGGCAACCTGGTGTGCCCCACCGATTTCGACCTGGGCGAGAACGTGAAGGTGATGATCCTGTCGGTGCCCGAGGGCCACGACAAGCCGCTGAAGTACCCCGGCGTGTTCCAGGCGTCGCAGGCGGTCATCCTGAACAAGGTGGACACCATGCCCGTGTTCGACTTCGACCGCGAGGCGTTCGAGTCGGCGGTGAAGCAGCTCAACCCCGCCGCCCCCATCTTCCCCATCGCCGCCACCAAGGGCGACGGCGTTGAGGAGTGGGCCGGCTGGCTGGCGGAGAAGATCCGCGCGATCCAGTAGGCGTGAAAAAGGGACGGTCGCTTTTTTCACATTTCGGCAATCTGCCGGCAACGTAGGGGCGCCACACTTGCGCTTGAGGCGGGAACGGCGCGGGGCATCGAGCGCGCCGGGTGCGATCGGCAAGGAGCGAAAATGGATGCTTCCCAGAAATACGCGGCGTGCGTCGACGCGCTGGAGGATTACGCGCGCGGCGCCGGGTTCTCCGACGTCGTCATCGGGCTTTCGGGCGGGATCGACTCCAGTCTGGTGGCGGTCATGTGCGTCGACGCGTTCGGCGCCGATCACGTGCACGGGGTGCTGCTCCCCGGCCCGTATTCCACCGACCACTCCGTGAGCGATGCCGAGGAGCTCGCGCGCAACCTGGGCGTCGCCACGCGCACCGTCTCCATCAAAGAGCCCTACGAGGCGTTCGCGAAGGCGCTCGCCGACGCGTGCGGCGGCTCCCTTGCCGGACTGGCATCCGAGAACACGCAGGCGCGCTGCCGCATGGTGTGCCTGATGGCGCTTTCCAACGCGCACGGCTGGATGCTGGTGAACACCGGCAACAAAAGCGAGGCCATGATGGGCTACTCCACGCTCTACGGCGACACCGCCGGGGCGTTCGCGCCCATCGGGGGCATCTACAAGACCGACGTGTACGCGCTCTCGCGCTGGGTGAACGACCGCGCCCTCCGGGCGGGGGAGGTGCCGCCCATTCCGCAGCACGTCCTGGTGAAGCCGCCCAGCGCCGAGCTCGCCCCCGGGCAGCAGGACGAGCGCAGCCTGGGCATCGACTACGCCGAGCTCGACGACATACTGGAGGCGCACTTCGACCGCGGGCTCGACGCCGCGGACGTGGCGGCGCGCGGCCATGATCGCGCCCGCGTCGACGACATCCTGCGCCGCGCCCGCTCCTACGAGTTCAAGCGCGCCCTCGAGCCGCCCTTCCCCCGCGCAGCGTTTTACGGATAGGCGGCGAACCCCGCTCGAGACCTTCTTCCCGTGCGAGTTCGCGGAGCTTTTGGCAGAAAAGGGCACCTGCTTTCTGCCAAAAACTCCGCGAACTCGCATCGTCGCGTATTCCGGCGGGAGCGCGGGGCTGAAGCGGGAATGATCCTGCCGGCGGCGTAGGTGCCCGTCCGGCGGGGCAACGTGGAATACTCCGACCGCGGTATTGCGTGGCATGGCGCATCGTTTACCATAGGCGCATGGACAGCTTCCTGAAAAGCGCTCGCAGCATGACCCCGAAGGACTGGGCCGTCGACATCGCCGTGGCGGCGGGCGCCTTCGCGGTGGCGTGCGTCCAGCTGATGCTGTCCGTCTCCTCCATCATCGTGCCCGACTTGGCGCTGCGCCAGTTCCTCGGCCTGGTGAACATCGTGCCGGAGTTCCGGGTGTTCGTGGCGTTGGCGGTGACGACGTTCCCCTTGGTCCTGCGCCGCGCGTTCCCCTGGCCGGTTGCCGCGTTCGTCCTGGTGGCGTATTTCGCGCTCCAAAGCGCGTATTCGAGCATCGCGTTTTCGCCGGCGGGGCTTCTGGTCGCCCTGTTCACGCTGGCGGCGCAGCGCCCCATCGGCGAGGCCGTCCTGGCGGCGGTGCTGGCGGCGGCGGGATCGCTGCTGTTCCCTGCCGCGTCGAACACGCCCAGCCTGGGCTTCTTCATGCAGGTGCAGAACCTGGGGCTTATCGCTGCCGCGACGGCGGCGGGCTACGCGTACCGCGTCCACCGCGCCTACGTGGAGGCGACCGAGCAGCGCGCCGCCGAGGCCGAGCGCACCCGCGAGGAGGAGGCCGCGCGCCGCGTCGAGGAGGAGCGCGTCCGCATCGCGCGCGAGGTCCACGACATAACCGCCCACTCCCTTTCCGCCGTGAGCATCCAGACCGCCGCCGCCGAGCGGCTCATCGACAGCGATCCCGCCGCCGCGAAGGAGGCCATCGCCGCGGCGCGCGCGACGGCGAAAAGCGCGCTGGAGGATATCCGCGGCATGATAGGCGTGCTCCGCCACGGCGACGCCGCCGAAACGGCGCCCACCGCCGGCACCGACCGGCTGGGCGACATCGCGCTCTATCTGGAGAAGGCGGGGGTGAGGTGCCGCGTCGACGATGCCGGCTACGATCGCCCGCAGGTTCCGACGCATGTCGACCTCGCCCTGTTCGCCATCGCGCGCGAGGCGGCGACGAACATCGTGAAGCACGCGCGCGCTTCCGAAGCGGCGTTCGCGCTGCGGTCCGGCGACGGCGTCGCGAGCATGTCGATCCACGACGACGGCAGGGGCTGCGGCGCGCCCTTGCAGGCGGGCTCGCTGCCGGCTGCCAAGGACGGCGCGGGCAACGGCCTTGCGGGGATGGCGGAGCGCGCGCGGCTGCTCGGCGGCAGCCTCGAGGCGGGGGACGCCCCCGAAGGCGGCTTCTCCATCCGGGTGAGCATCCCCTGCTCCGTGGCGCCGACGGACGAAGGAGGGCCTTCCGATGGCGAATGAAGGAAGCGCGCCCTTGCGCGTGCTCATCGCGGACGACCAGGATCTCGTGCGCAGCGGCTTCAGGCTGATCCTGCTCTCCTACGAGGGCATCGAGGTGGCAGGGGAGGCGCGCGACGGCCTCGAGGCGGTGGAGCTGGCGCAGCGCCTGACGCCCGACGTGGTGCTGATGGACATCCGCATGCCGCGCCTGAACGGCATCGACGCCACCCGCGACATCAAGGCGAACCCCAAGCTGCCGGACACCCATGTGCTCATCCTCACCACGTTCGATCTGGACGAGTACGTCTACGACGCGTTGGCGGCGGGCGCGAGCGGCTTCCTTTTGAAGGACGCCGAGCCCGACGACATCGTCGAGGCTGTGCGCGTGGTGGCGCAGGGCGATGCGCTCATCCAGCCTTCGGTGATGCGGCGCTTGGTGGAGACGTTCGCGGCATCGCGCCCCTACGCCCGCCCCGCCATGGCCGGCGGGCTGTCGGCGCTGACCGACCGCGAGCGCGAGATCCTGGTCCTGGTGGCGCGCGGGCTCTCCAACGACGACATCGCCGCCCGGCTGGTGATATCGCCCGCCACGGTGAAGACGCATCTGGCGCGCATCATGCAGAAGCTCGATGCCCACGACCGCGCCGGTCTGGTGATCTGCGCCTACGAGAGCGGCTTGGTGAAGCCCGCGGCACGGTGAAGCCGGAACAGCTGGCCCCGGCCCCCTGTTGCGCTGCAAATATGACGATAGTTTGACAATTTGGCAAAACCTAAGCCCCTCGCACTCATATTTTCTCAATTCTCCTTGCATTCGAACGCCCGGCTGCTATAGTACCTAGGTGTTTAGCACTCGGCATGCGTGAGTGCTAGCAGTCCAAGGCGACGAGGGCTGCCGGCCTCCCGCATGCGAAGGGAACCGATGAATCGGAAAGGCAGGCAAACGCTATGAGCTTGAAACCGCTGGGCGATCGCGTCATCGTCAAGGCCGACGAGGCCGAGCAGACCACCGCATCGGGTCTGTACCTGGCAAGCGACGCCAAGGAGAAGCCGCAGACCGGCGAGGTCATTGCCGTCGGCGAAGGCAAGCTGGACAAGGACGGGAACCATCTGCCCATGCCCGTGAAGGTCGGCGACAAGGTCATCTACGGCAAGTACGGCGGAACCGAGGTCCACTACGGCGGCGAGGATGTGCTGATCCTGCGCGCCGACGACATCTACGCCATCTGCGAGTAACCCCGCGTCATCGAGATCCGGCACCACGCCGACACTTCATCTGAAAGGACTGGCAAAACATCATGGCAAAAGACATCAAGTTCGAAGCCGACGCCCGCAGCGGCCTTGCCGCCGGCGTCCATAAGCTGGCCGACGCCGTCAAGGTGACGCTTGGCCCCAAGGGCCGCTACGTCGCCCTGGAGAAGTCCTACGGCGCCCCGCTGATCACCAACGACGGCGTGACCGTCGCCAAGGAGGTCGAGCTGGAGAACCCCGTGGAGAACATGGGCGCCCAGCTGGTCCGCGAGGTCGCGGTCAAGACCAACGACGTCGCCGGCGACGGCACCACCACCGCCACCCTGCTGGCCGACGTCATCGTGAGCGAGGGCCTGCGCAACGTCACCGCCGGCGCCGACGCCCTGGGCATCCGCCGCGGCATCCAGAAAGCCACCGACGCCGTGGTCGCCGCCATCAAGGCCGACGCCACCCCGGTCGAGACCCAGCAGCAGATCGCCAACGTCGGCACCATCTCCGCCGGCGATGCCGAGATCGGCGAGAAGATCGCTGAGGCCATGGAGAAGGTCGGCCATGACGGCGCCATCTCCGTGGAGGAGAACAACCAGAGCTTCGACCTGGAGCTGGAGATCGTCGAGGGCATGCAGTACGACCGCGGCTACATCTCCCCCTATATGGCCACCGACATGGAGAAGATGGAGGCGTCGCTGTCCGACCCCTACATCATGCTGACCGACCAGAAGATCAGCAACGTCCAGGACATGGTGCCCCTGCTGGAGTCCATCATGCGCTCCGGCCGTCCGCTAATGCTCATCGCCGAGGACGTCGAGGGCGAGGCGCTGGCCACCCTGCTGCTGAACAAGCTGCGCGGCACGCTGAACGTCGTCGCCGTGAAGGCCCCCGGCTTCGGCGACCGCCGCAAGCGCATCCTGGAGGACATCGCCGCCGTCACCGGCGCGCAGGTCATCGACAAGGACTTCGGCATGACCATCGCCGATGCCACCGTCGAGATGCTGGGCCACGCCAAGTCCGTCAAGGTGAACAAGGATAGCTTCCTCATCGTCGACGGCGCCGGCGACAAGCAGGCCATCGACGACCGCATCAACCAGATCAAGAACGAGCTGGAGCACACCGACTCCGACTTCGACCGCGAGAAGCTGCAGGAGCGCTTGGCGAAGCTGTCCGGCGGCGTCGCGGTGCTGAAGGTGGGCGCTGCCACCGAGTCCGAGCTGAAGGAGAAGAAGTCCCGCATCGAGGACGCCCTGCAGGCGACCCGCGCGGCCGTAGAGGAGGGCATCGTCGCCGGCGGCGGCGTGGCCCTGGTGGACGCCCTGCCCGCGCTGGATGCCGTCGAGGTCTCCGACAAGGACGAGGAAGTGGGCGTCGGCATCATCCGCAAGGCCCTGGAGGCCCCGATGCGCGCCATCGCCGAGAACGCCGGCTACGAGGGCAGCGTCGTCGTGGAGCATGTGAAGGGCATGGCCAAGGGCGAGGGCCTGAACTGCGCCACCGGCGAGTACGGCAAGATGATCGAGATGGGCGTGAACGACCCCGTCAAGGTCACCCGCACCGCCCTGCAGTCCGCTTCCTCCGTGGCCGCGCTGATCCTCATCACCGAGGCCACCATCAACGAGATCCCCAAGGATCCCGATCCGGCCGCTGCCGCTGCCGCCGCAGCCGCCGGTGCCGGCGGAATGTACTAAGCCGCCAACCGTGAAAAAGGGACAGTCGCTTTTTCACGCTACGATCGATGGGGAAGGGACGGATCCCTTTCCCCATCCCGTTGATCTGCGAAGAGGGCCGACGGAGCGATCCGCCGGCCCTCATTTTGCGCTCGGGAGCGTTTCTGGTCGAAAGGGCGCGTCCCGATCGAAAGGGGCGAAGCCGACGCGCCTGCCCGAAGGCGCGGGCGGCCTGCCGGCGATTAGCGCGCTATGGGCGAGGCGACGGCTCCCTGCAAAACGGCAGTGCAGGTGCTCTCTTGCAGACTCGCCCGCCCCGCGAGATTTTACATTTCCAAAAACAGCTCTCCATCTGGTAAAACTCCAAGCTTTACACCCAGCTTACCTCGACCTTAAATACCCTTTTCCTGTTTCTTACACGGCAGGGATACCGTTTCCGACGTATGTTTTTTGGCCGTGCGGCGCCTGCGAGACGGTGCCGCCGTGCCGATCGAAGCAGCCCGGTTCGAGTCCTCTGCCATGCATGCGCGACGGAGGGATCGGGACGCGGGCGCACGGCGGCGCGATCAGAACGCAGGACGTTGCCGCCGCAACGAAGGCAAAGCGAATGGGAAGAGGTGGGGAATGGAGGAACAGGAAGAAAGCGGCTTTTCGCGCGGCTTCCGCGCCGTGCTGGCTGCCGTTTTGGCCTTGGCGCTTTCGCTGCCCGTCGAAGGGATTGCCTCCCAGAGGGCGTATGCGGATGAGGACGATACGCAAAGCGGCGATACCTCGGGCACGGTCGGGTCGGCGGCGGAGGCCTCCGATGCGCGGGCGCTCGGTTCCGATGGCGACGAGATCAGGATCGCCGTGCTGTCCGACACGCACTACTACCCGCTCAACTACGTGAGCGACTGCGAGGACTACCGAACCTACGTGGGCGGCGATCCCAAGATGCTGGAGGAGTCGGGCTCCATCCTGGATGCCGCGCTGCAGATGGTGCGCGAGGACGCCCCCGACATCCTGGTGGTGTCGGGCGACCTGACCAAAGACGGCGAGAAGCTGGGGCACGAGCAGCTTGCCGAGCGCTTCCAGGCAATCGAGGACGAAACCGCCACCGAGGTGTTCGTCATCAACGGCAACCACGACGTGTTCAACTACGAGGACTCCTGCACCTTCGAGAACGGCTTGAAAGAGTCCGCCGAGACCACCACGGCAGACGATTTCCGTCAGATCTACGCGAACTTCGGCTACAACGGCGACTACGAGGCCGAGTACTTCACCAATCCCAACCACGGTGCGGGCGAGATCGCGGGCGAGCTGTCCTACGCGGTCGATCTGGGCAACTTCACCCTTGTGGCCGTCGATTCGGGCCGCTATAGCCCCGATGCCGGAACGGGCTACGACTCCAACGAGCACATCACCGCGGGCCGCGTGGACGACGACCTGCTGCCGTGGGTGGTGGAGAAGACGCGGGAGGCCGAAGCCGAGGGCGACACGGTGATCGGCATCATGCACCACGGCTTGGTGCCGCACTTCTCCATGGAGGATCAGATCCTTTCGGAGTACGTCGTCGATAACTGGAGGGACACCGCGACCGCGTTCGCCGATGCGGGCATGCGCTACATCTTCACCGGGCATATGCACGCCAACGACATCTCCCAGTTCACCTCCAACGCCGGCAACACCATCACCGATCTCGAGACCGGGTCGCTGGCCTCGTGGATGAGCCCGGTGCGCTCCGTCACGCTGACCAAAGGGGAGGCGCTCGATGACGGCACGGCGCGCACCCAGGAGAGCTTCTCCGTTTCCAGCGAAAGCGTCAAATCCATCAGCTTCAAGGACCATACCGGCGCGGTCACGCAGATCGATGATTTCAAGTCGTACACGCAGCAGAAGCTCTATCCCGAGACGCTGTTCAACAACATGGCCAACGGCATGCTGCGGCCAATCCTGCAGGAGATCGGCGAGCAGGGCATCCGCCCATGGCTTGCCGAGAACCTGCCCGAGGTCGATATCGATGCGCTGATCCTCGACGCGGTTCCGGGCCTGCTGGAAGGCGGCATGGACATCGAGCTGGGAACGGGCATCGGCCGCGTGCATGTGGAATACCGCAACGGCGGCATCCAGCTCCAGCCTTCCGGGACAGCCGGCCTCATCGGCGACATGACCATCACCGACGCCCAGATCCTCCGTTTGGTGGACGATGTGCTGGGCAAGGTCGAAGCGCGCTACATCGACGACCCCGACTGGCTGCTCCAGCAGGTCGACGACATCGTCACCAAGGTGTCGAACACGGGCGTCGATTCGCTGACCGCCGAGGAGCATACCATCTACGATCTGGTGTTCGTATGTTTGACCGGTCATTACGCCGGATGCGAGAACCCGCCGTCATGGGTTGGGGACGCCCTCGCCTACATCGAGCAGGGCGATATCATCACCGAGCTGATCGATGGGCTCCTCGACGACCTCATGCCGGTCGTGGACGACATCCTCTCGAACACTTCCATCGACACGGGTATCGCCTTCTCCGGCCTGTGGAAGACCGCCATCGATTCCGTCACCGATGACGGGAACCTGAAGGCGACGCTCGAGACGTTCGGGTTCGGCGAAACCGAGATCCGCGGCCTCGTCGAAAGCCTCATCAACGAGTACATGAGCCCGAGCTTCCTCACCGGCATGGGCTCGCTTGTCTCCGAGATCGCCGGCTCGATGCTCTACGACTCGAACTTCACCGACGACGCGATCGATTCCGGCGCTCCCGTGACCATCACGTTCGACGGCAGCGCCACCGCCCCCGAGCCGTCGGTCGACAACGGGCTTCTGCCCACGCAGGTGACCATGACTCTGGGCGATGACGCCTGGACCGAGCGCAACTTCCGCTGGTATACCGGGACCAACGTCGCTTCCGGAACGGTGCAGGTGGCGACGGACGGCAGCTTCGCCGAGGGGAGCATCGTCGCCGAGGTCCAGGCTGCTTCCGAGCAGGTGACAAAACCCAAGACGCAGCTGAACCTGGGGCTCGTCACCACGTACGGCACCCAGCAGGCGGCCAAGCACTCCGCCAGCGTGGACGGCCTCCAGCCCGGCACGACCTACTGGTATCGCGTGGGCGACAAGGAGGCGGGCTACTGGAGCGACGTCTTCCAGTTCGTCACGGGGGATGCCGCCGACACCGACGAATCGTTCACCTTCATCAACGTGAACGACTCCCAGGGCATGGTGGAATCCGACTACGACGTCTACAAGAACACGCTCGCGCAAGCGGATGGCACGTTCCCCGGCGCCGCGTTCACCGTGCACGGGGGCGACTTCGTGGACGACGGCGCCAACGAGGACTACTGGACCTGGGCGCTCGACGACGAGAACGGCGTGGCGCAGGGCATGTCCATGACGCCCGCCGCCGGCAACCACGAGGCGAAAAGCGATGTGGAGGGCATCACCGACGCGAACCCCATCGTGTCGCACTTCAACCTGGCGAACGTGCCGGCGGGGCAGGACCTGTCTACGGGCGTGTACTACTCCTACGTGTACAAGAACGCCACGTTCGTCGTGCTGAACACCAACGATCTGGCCGCCGACGAGTCGCTGTCGCAGGCGCAGTACGATTGGGCGTACAACACGCTTGCGGGCGCCGACACGGAATGGAAGATCGTGCTCATGCACAAGTCCCCCTATTCCAACGGGCCGCACCAGTCCGACAGCGACGTGGCGGCGATCCGCTCGCAGGTCGACGCGCTTGCCGCCGCCTGCGACGTGGACTTGGTGCTGTCCGGCCACGACCATGTGTACAACCGCACGCCGTTCCTCATGCGCGGCGAGGAGCAGGACGTCGACATCGAGACGCAGACCTACAAGGGCGCCAACTACGAGACGGCGCTCAATCCCAACGGCACGGCGTTCGTCATCGCCGGCACTTGCGGTGTGAAGAACTACGCGCAGACGCCGTCGGCGAGCATCCCGAGCAAGGTCGCGCTCGACCTCTCGGTTCCGGTGTATTCCGGCATTACCATCGACGGCGACCACCTGTACTACCAAGCATACAAGGTCGACGGCGGCAGCTCGAGCCTGGTCGACAGCTTTGCCATCTCCAAGTCGGAAGACGATGTGCCCGCCTGGAAACAGGTCGAGGACATGATCGCGAGCCTGCCCGAGCAGTCCGACGTGACGACGGCGGACGAGGCGGCTATCACGACAGCACGCGCAGCTTACGACGAGCTTTCCGCTGAGGACAAGGAGAAGGTCTCGAATTACGACAGGCTCGTTGCCGCCGAGCGCATGCTTGCGTTGCTGCAGAGCGTTGCCGGCAAGCGAACGGTGACGGCGAGCAACGACGACGATTTCTACGAAGCGCTGGCCGATTCGTCCGTGGGCACCATTCTCACGCAGGGTACCATCGAGTTCGACGAGGGCGGCCTGTTCGACGATGGCACGCGCGAGCTCTATGTCAGGCACGACGTGGTCGTCGGCGGAACGGGCACGCTGCGCTACTGCCGCTTCCATGTGGAAAGCGGCGCGACGCTCGTGCTGAAGGACTCCGTCTACGTCAACGACACGCGCTCGCAGGGCTCGTTCTACGACGCGCTCAACCCGGTTGAGGTGAATGCGGGCGGAACGCTCATCACGCAAGACAGCGTGTCGTTGCGCACCGAGTACGGCACGGGCGGCTCCGATGAGGGCGTCGCGGTGAAGCTCATGGGTTCGGGCGCGACGGCCATCCTGGGTAGCAATGGCACCTATTGGGGCTCCGAGGCGGCGGTGCTTTCCACCGTTTCGGGCACGACGCTCGTCATAAACGACGGCACCTACAACGCCAAGAACAACAACCGCGTCGTTATCGACACGCACGGCGATGCCACCGTCAACGGCGGCACGATTTCCAGCATGTGGATATCGGGCACGCTGCGGGTCAACGGCGGCACCTTCGAGCATCAAGATTCCGCTTCCAGCGATTGGACCCCGTTGGCGGTTTCCGGGGGCAACGCCTATATCACCGGTGGCGAGTTCAAGACCTATGGCGGACGCGACGGCAACGCTTCCATCAAGCTGGAAGGCGGCGCCAAGCTGCATATTCTCGCGAGCAACAACGACAACGTGAAAATCGGCAGCACGAACGCCTACGTGGGCTCGCCTTCGACGGACAACTACAAGGACGTCAAGCTCGGTTACACGAAGGCGAATGGCTGGAACGCCTCCCAAGACGGCGTCTACCGCGTCGATGGCGCCGTGAGTGCAAGTTCGGTGGAAGACATCGCCGCACTCGATGCCTTGCGAATGGACACCAGCGACGTTTCCGATAACGGCAACTATATGACCACGGTGCTTCCGGACGGCACGAGCACGGTGTTCGGCAAGTACTGGCTCTATGGCGACAGCAGCGGCAAGGGCGCGCCGTCGGGCTCGGGCATCATCGGCTCTGGCGACGTGATCGTCTATGGCCCGGTGCGCACTATCCAGAACAACCCGGTTACGGGCGTGACCATCGACGGCGAGACAAAGCGCGTGATCGACCTCAACCAGGAAGGCGCTGGCACGCTGCGCCTGAACGGCTACACTACGCCAGCCAACGCGTTCGACAACGGCATCAACTGGAGCTCCAACAACGAGCAGACGGCCTCTGTCACGGCGTCTGCTGGCCAAGGCGTCGTCACGGTGAAGCAGGCGGGCGGCGCGAACATCACCGCCACGTCCGCATCCAATCCGAGCGCTTCCGCGACGGTTGAGGTCATCGCCGTGAAGCCGGTGCTCGAGGGCCCCGATGAGCTCGACGAGGAGACGGACGAGGCGACGTTTGCGGCAGGCAAGGGCTTCGAAAGCGACGCATACGACAGCCGCCTTTCCTTCAAGTACTCGGTGAGCGACGGCACCGTCGCCTCCATCGACGAGGAAACCGGCCTTTTGACCAAGCTCAAGGCGGGCAACGTGAAGGTGGTCGCGACGCTGTATCTTGACGGGGAGCCCACCGGCATCGAGGTGGAAAAGGACATCGTGTGCAAGATGAAGCCCGAGGTCTCCATCGACGACGTGAACGCGCTGCTCGACGTGCAGGTGACCGATGCCAACGAGGCGATGGCGAGTCAGCACGTCGCGCAGACGTTCGAGGCGCTGATCGAGAACTCCGAGGGCGCAAGCGGCGCCTACGTCATCGGCGAAGTCTATTCCGAGGACGAGCCGGCGGCTAACGTTCTCGAAGGTGCCGCGCGCCTGTTCGGCTTGGAGAGGGCTGACAAGATCTGGAAAGCCGACGTGACCGTTCAGTCGGCACCCTACATAGCGGCGTTCGACAAAGCGCTGCAGCTTCCCAAGGGCACGCATACGGTTGAAGGAGATGCGTCCAAGACCGTGACGCTGGTGTGGAGCGATGGGGACCCGTCCGCCAACGCGGCAGCCGGCTGGACGCTGACGGATCCGGCCGCCACGCCGATGGCGTTCGAGGCAAAGTGCACGAGCCACACCGTGAGCTTCGCGTATGTGGGCGCGCCCAGCACCGTGACGGTGCCCGATCCCGCTGCCGTGCTTTCGGGCAGCACCTACGAGCCCGGCAAGCCGGCCGCCATCGATCACTATGAGTTCGAGGGTTGGTTCACCAACCAGGAGTGCACGGCAAACTATGATCCCCAGAAGCCGGTGAGCGGCGACATCACGCTGTATGGCAAGTGGGTGCCCGATACCTTCACGGTGAGCTTCGACGCCGATGGCGACGGGCTTGCCGACGATGGCATCGACAGCATCGAGGTCGCCTACGGCAGCGCCTATGGCACGCTGCCCGAACCCGACGCCGTGGAGGGCAAGAGCTTCCAGGGTTGGTATTTGGGCGAAAGCCTGGTGACCGAGGAGAGCATCGTCGCCATCACCGAAGACGCGATGCTCTCCGCGAAGTGGTCCGACAAGGCCGTGATCGAGATCACTGCCGACGAGGGCAACGCGAAGTACGTCTACGACGGTTCCGGTCACGGCTTCGCCTTCACGAAAGCGCCTGACGACGGCATCGAGGGCTTCACGGTGGAGTACTGCCCGGCCGGCTCTGCCGACGATGCGGCATGGACGACCGACACGCCCGTGAACGCCGGCTCCTACGACGTGCGCGTGACGCGCGACGAGGACGGCGCATACGCTAAGTTCGAGCAGGTTTTCGCTGGCGGCGTGGTCATCGCCAAGGCCGACCAGAAGGCGCCGACGACGCTCTACACTGCGGGTTGGGGCTCTCTCAAGGTCACCGTGCAGCCATATGAGGGCGCGTACGAATGGAGCGCCGACGAGGACTTCAAGACGGGCGTTGCCGACGTGGCCGACTACGGCTTCACGCTGAACGATTCGGGCACCTGGTACGTGCGTGCCAAGTCCGACGCCAACCACAACGCAGGCGCAGTCAAGGCTGTCACCATCGTCAAGGTGACCTACGACGACAACGACGGCGTCGAGGGCGCCGACGAGACGGAAAACGCCGTTTTCTCCAAACCCGAAGGCTCGGCCGCCCCGTTCTACTTGATGGCGGCAAAGCAGGCGGTCGGCAACGGCAACCTGCCGCAGGTTGCCTGGAATGGCCGTGAATTCGTGAAGTGGGCAAAGCCCGACGGCAAGGAGTTCAAGGCGACGACTTCGGTCTCCGAGGACATCACCGTCAAGGCCGAGTGGAAAGAGAACGTTCCGGCGGCGCCCGATTCCGGCGACATCGCCGAAATCGAGGGAATTTCCGTCACGCTGAACGGCGTCAACGAGCTCAACGGCGACGAGGGCAACAAGAGCCATCCGGACATGACTTTTGCCGCTGCGGGTGAAAACGTACAGCCGCTGATCGCCGAAGGGTTCACGGTGGGCACGGTCGCCGATGAGGACGGCACTTGGACGGTTCAGGTGATCCTCGATGCCCAGAAATACCTGGATGCCTATGCTCGGATGGGCACCCCGGCGTACGGCACGCACTATTTCGCCAAGAGCACGGAAGACGGCAAGCGCTCCTTCGAGCTCGTCTACGACAAGGGGACTGAGAGCTGGCAGCTTGCCGAGGGCGAGAAGCCTGCATACGGCTTCGACATCACCTGCCTGACGCTGCGCCCGGCTGCTGCGGAAATCTATACCGGCGGCACGAACGAGAACGGCGGTCACTTCATCGACCAGTATGTCGTCGACGGGCAGGGCGAGGTCTATGCCATCGACGACCTCAATGCGCTGCTCGACGAGGGCGTGACCGCTTCGGTCAAGTACTACGATGCCGACGGCGGGGAGGTGGAAGACGACACCGTGCCCGGCGAGTACACGGCGCGCATCGACATCGAGGGCACGCCGCAGGTGCGAACCGGCGGCGAATTCGACGAGACGGTGAACGTGAACGTGGGCGGAGAGGCGTACACCTTCGCACTCGAACCCTCCCAGCTCGTCATTCGCAGCGTGTCCGACACCGATGACGCCGAGCGGGGCGACTTCAACGTCGACCTGGTCGATGCCGACGATGTCGATGCCGTCAAGGCGGCGCTGGATGCGGCGCAAGGCGGCGTGGTCGCGGCTCTGAACGGCGGCACGACCATCTACTTCAACGGCAACGAGGACGTCCCGGTTGCCGACACGTCCGACATCACGCTGTTCTCCGACAACCTCCTGCCGGGCCAGCGCGAGGGCGAGCTGATCGCCCGCGCCAACGAGAAGCTCGGTGCGGGAACGGTGGGTGAGCATTACGACTTCCAGTACCTCGACTTGGTCGACCAGCAGCAATCCAACGCGTGGGTGAGCTCGTCTGCCGGCACCAAGGTGTTCTGGAAGATCCCGGACGGCGCCGACCCGGAAAGCGTGAAGGTTATCCACTTCAAGGGCCTGCACCGCGATTACGAGGCGGATGACGAGGAGGTTTCCGGGCTCATCGCAGCCAGCGAGGTCGAGGCCATGGAACTCGCCGAAGGCACTGCGGATGACGGCTACGTGAGCTTCACGGTGCCGGCTTCCGGGTTCAGCCCGTACCTGATGGTGTGGGAAGAGAAGGGCTCGCAGCCGACGCAGCAGTACACGGTGACCTTCGACGCGTCGCCGGGCGCGCTGGATGCCGGATACGATTCCTCGGTCACCGTGACGGCGGGCGGCACGATCGCAAGCCTGCCCACGGCCAGCCGCACTGGCTACGAGTTCGGCGGCTGGACGGCGAACGGAGCCGCGTTCGACAGCGCCACTCCGGTGAACGGCAACGTCACGGCTACCGCCGTATGGACGCCTAAGCAGTACGAGGTGACGCTCGATGCGCAGGGCGGCACCTTCTCGAACGGCGGCGACTCCCTTGCGGTGCAGGCGACCTACGATGCGACGTTGCCCGCTTTCGAGCAACCCCAGCGAGCCGGCTGGAGCTTCGAGGGGTGGTTCACCGAGGCGACCGGCGGCACCGAGGTGGCGGCGGGCTCGCTGTACCAGACGGCAGGGGCCTCCACCTACTATGCGCATTGGGCGCCTGTCGCCGCCGAGCAGGTGGACGTGACCTTCGATGCCGGAAAAGGCTCATTCGATGGCGGGGCATCTACCGCCACGGTGAAGGTGCCCAAGGGCGGTACGCTCAGCGAGGGCGATCTGCCGGAGGCATCGCGCGCGGGGTTCGCGTTGGAAGGCTGGTACCTCGACGAGCAGCTTTCGCAGAAGGTGGTGCTGGCGGAGGAGGCCGATCCGTCGCTGGGCATCGCCGCCACCGTGTTCGATGGCGCGACGACGTTGCATGCGAAGTGGCTGGAAGACATCTCCGAGGATGCCGACATCTCCTTCGCGGGCATCAGCCAACCCTACACGGGCGCAGCGGTTTCTGCGGTGCCGACGTTCGGCGACGGCTTCCCGGAGTCCGAGCAGGGCGAGGTCCAGGTGTTCTACCGCTCGGGCGACGAGCCGTGGTCGAGCGGCGCTCCGGTCAGCGTGGGCTCCTATGACGTGAGGTTCGTCTACGAGGGATCCGACGCCTATGCGCCCTTCGAGAAGGAATACCCGGCAGGCGTCGTCGTCACTCCGGCCAAGCTGGCCCAGACGGGCCTTTCCGCCAACCCCGCCGAGGTTCCGGCGGGCACGAAGCTCGCCGACATCGCGCTTGTGGGCGGCGCGGTCACCAGGGCCGACGGCACGCAAGTGGCCGGTACGTGGAGCTGGATAGACGCGGCGGGCGCCGTGGACGCGGCGGGCACCTACCGCGCGGTGTTCACGCCTGCCGACGGCGCGGCCAACTACCAGCCGCTCTACGCCGACGTGCAGGTGGGCGTGAAGGCCTCCGAGCCCGGCACCGACCCGAGCGATCCGGACAAGCCGGGAACGGATCCGGGCGACCCGGGCGCCAATCCGGGCGGCTCGGGCGATGGCGGCCAGGGCTCTGGCCAGGGCGGCGGCCAAGGCGGTAGCTCCGGCGGCAACCAGGGCTCCGGCTCCGACCAGGGCTCCGGCTCCAAGGGCCTCGCGGGCACGGGCGACCCGCTTGCCGGCATACTCGCGGGCTTGGGCGCCGTGCTGGTGGCGGCGTTCGCGGCGTGCGCGATCGCACTGCGCCGCTCCCGCCGCTGACGGAACGTGAAAAAGGGACAGTCACTTTTTCACGTTCCGCTCAATGAGAAAAAGGGACAGACCCCTTTTCTCATTCCGCTGATCAACGAAGAGGGCCGACGGAGCGATCCGCCGGCCCTCGCGTATCCGGGCAGCAATGCAGGCTCCCGCCCCGCTCCCCGCTGCATGCGGTCTCCACATTCGGCTACGCTCGGATCCCGCACGTCGTGCTTGGGCTACAATACCGCGCTATGGAAGATCTTGGACACATACTCACGCATGTCCTGGAGCATTCGGTGGCGGACACGCTCTACCTGATCCCGTTCCTGTTCGTCACCTATCTGGCGATGGAATGGCTCGAGCACCGCACCGCCGGCAAGACCCAGGAAGCCATTCGGCACGCAGGGGCGGCGGGTCCCATCGTCGGCGCCGTGCTGGGGGCGGTGCCCCAATGCGGGTTCTCGGCGGCTGCGGCGACGCTCTACGCCGGGCGCGTGGTGACGCTGGGCACCGTGTTCGCCGTGTTCCTTTCCACCTCCGACGAGATGCTGCCCATTTTCCTCGCCGAGCAGGTGCCGGCGGCGACCATCGTCAAGATCGTGGGCGCGAAGATCGTCATCGGCATGGTGATGGGCTTCATCGTGGACGCCGTGCTGCGCCTCCTGCGCCGCGACAGGCAGGACCTGCGTATCCACGAGCTGTGCGAGCAGGATCACTGCCACTGCAACAACGAATGCGCCACCTGCGAGAACAACCCCGAGTCCGTCTACCGCCACCACGACGACTGCGCGGAGGGCTGCGATCACGGGCATCACGAGCACGATCACTCCCACGATCACAACCACGGATGGGCCGGCATTGTGAAAAGCGCGCTCGTCCACACCGTGCAGGTGGGCGTGTTCGTGTTCGTCATCACGCTCGTGCTCAACGGCGTGTTGGAGGTGGTGGGAGAGCAAACGCTCGCCGACTTCCTCGGCGCGAACTCGGTGGCATCGGTGTTGGCATCGGCGCTGGTGGGGCTGGTGCCCAACTGCGCCGCGAGCGTGGTGATAGCCCAGCTGTACGTGGAGGGTGTGCTGGGAGCCGGCGCCATGATGGCGGGTCTTCTGGTGTCGGCGGGCGTCGGCTTGCTGGTCCTGCTGCGATCGAACCGCCCGATGCGCCAGAACCTGCTGATCGTCGCCCTCATGTACGCCATCGGCGTCGCATGGGGCCTCATCGGCAACGCACTGGGCATCGTGTTCTAGGATGAGAAAAGGGGGCGGGGGTGTTTTTTGATGAGTAGTAGTTTATTTTAAAATTTATAATTTTAGAAAATAAATTTTAATACTTATTTATA
>URRZ01000031.1 GCA_900550385.1 uncultured Coriobacteriaceae bacterium
CCAGATCGTTGTTTTCGCCCGCTGAGCTGGGCCTATGCCGGAATCTCTCCCACAGAAACCACCGAAGAGCCAAAAATCCTCCGTCCCTTTTTCTCATCCCGTCCCTTTTTCACGCTTTGGCTGCTATACTGCTTCGCGTCTGTTCGGTAACCCGACTTCCCGATAGAGGGGGAGCGGATATACGCGAAGGAGCTCATATGGACCTGCCCAAGGGGCAGCTGACCGGCCGCGGCATCGCCATCGGCATCGTCGGCTGCATCATCATCACGGCGGCTTCGGCCTACACGGCGCTCAAGATGGGCGCGCTGCCCTGGCCGATCGTCTTCGCCGCCATCGTCTCGCTCTTCTTCCTGAAGGCCCTTTCGAAAGGGCATGCGAACCTCAACGAGGCCAACGTCACCCACACCGTCATGTCGGCCGGATCGATGGTCGCCGGGGGATTGGCGTTCACCATCCCCGCTGCGTGGATGCTTGGCTTCGCCGACCAGACGTCGTGGGTGCAGCTGCTCGCCGTCGCGTTGGGCGGCACCGTGCTCGGCTCCATCAGCACGATCCTGCTCCGGCGCCGTTTCATCGAGGAGGAGCTGCTCGAGTTCCCCATCGGCCAGGCCGCGGCGGAGACGCTCAAGGCCGGCGAGTCGGGCGGCGCGACCGGGCGCAAGCTGTTCGGAGCATTGGGCATCGCCGGCGTGTACACGTGGCTGCGCGACGGCATCGCGGTTCTGCCGACCGTCTTCTTCCAGGGCGTGAGCGTCCCCGGCGTGTCGTTCGGCCTGTACAACTCGCCGCTCATGATGTCCATGGGCTTCCTCGTGGGCACGTCCTCGGTGGTCGTGTGGTTCCTAGGGGCGCTGCTCGGCAGCTTCGGCATCATCGTCGGCGGGTCGGCGCTGGGCCTGTGGGACGTCGCGACCGGGCAGGGCATAACGTCGAGCCTGGGCATGGGCGCCATGATGGGCTGCGGCATCGCCGTCGTCGTCAAGATGATCGCCGGCAAGGCGCTCGAAGTGCTGCGGGGGCGCGCGGCTTCCGGAGGAGAGGCGAAGGCCTCCGCGCGGGCTGAAGCCGCCAAGGCGGATCCCGATGGGCAGGCGCCTGCGGACGCCCAGCCCGCCATCGAGAACGTTCGGCTGACCGCGGGCCTCACCGCCTTGGCGGCGGCCGTCGTCGCGCTCGCGCTCTGCATCGTCTTGGGGTTCGAGCCGCTCGTCTCCCTCGTGGTCGTCCTGCTGTCATTCGTCACGTGCGCGATGGCCGCGCAAAGCTGCGGGCAGACGGGCATCGACCCCATGGAGATCTTCGGGCTGATCGTGCTGCTGTTCGTGGCCGCCTTCTCGGGATCCACCGAAGTCCAGCTGTTCTACGTCGCGGGCGTCATCGCGGTGGCGTGCGGCCTCGCGGGAGACGTCATGTACGATTTCAAGGCGGGCCATATGCTGGGAACCGATTGGCGCCTGCAGTGGATCGCCCAGGCGATCGGCAGCGTCATCGGCGCGCTCGTCTCGGTCGCGGTCCTGCTCATCCTTCTCGCCGCATACGGCGCGGGCGCGTTCGGCCCCCAAGGGTCCTTCGTCGCCGCGCAGGCGTCGGTCGTCGCGACGATGGTCGCCGGCATCCCGTCCATCCCCGCCTTCCTTGCGGGTTTCGCGTTGGGATTCGCCCTCTATCTCGCGAAGGCTCCGGCGATGATGCTCGGATTGGGCATTTACCTGCCGTTCTACATGTCCGCCGCCGCGTTTTTCGGCGCGATGGCGCGCGTGGTCTACAATGCGGTTTGCAAGCGCCGCCGCATGGCCGCCCCGCCCGAGCGGCGGGCGGCGCTGGAGATGAAGGACGAGCACACCGGCCTCGTCGTCGCGAGCGGCCTGCTGGGTGGCGAATCCGTGGTGGGCGTGCTGGTGGCGCTGTGGGCGATCGTCTCGGGGATGCTGGCAGGCTAGCGCCGCAGCATGTCGCGCCCGCGTTGCGAGACGCGAGGCGCCGTCGATCGCCCGAGCGCGACTCGGCGCCTGCCTGCGCCCGCGCTGTCGCGACTGCCGATCGCATGGGCGTCGCCGCGCAGGGTGAAGGCCGAGGATGGACCGTTGCTTGAGGAGGAGGGAATCATGGGGGAGCGTAACCGGAAGGACTGCGACGTGCTGCTGGCCGTCGATGTGGGGAACACGCGGACTTCCCTCGGCGCGTTCGCGGATGGCGAGCTTCTGGCTGCGCGAACGCTCACGACGCCTGCGAGCCTCACCGCCGACGAGGCGTTCGACGCCGCGTTCTCCTCGGTCCAGCGCATGGCGCGCCGCGCATCATTTCAGCTGCGCGATCGTTTGGGCTCCTCGTCCGAAACGGTGCAGGATTCCTTCGTCGAGGGCGCCCTTTCGCTCGATCCCGACTCGGTTGCGGATGCGGTCCTCTCCTGCGTTGTCCCCGACCTTTCGTCTTCGTGGCAGGCGGCGCTGCGCGAGCTCACCGGGCGGCGCCCCCTCACCGTCGGCCCCGGGATCAAGACGGGCGTGCGCATGAGGTACCGCGATCCTGCGGAGATCGGCGCCGACCGCATGGCGGACCTTGCGGCGCTCCTCCTCGATTACGAGCCTCCGGCGATCGTCGTGGATTTGGGCACCACCACCAACTTCGAGGTGGTCGACGCCGACGGCGTGTTCCTGGGCGGCATCATCGCCCCGGGGATGGCGATCGGCGCGCGCTCGCTGGCGGATCGCGCGGCGAAGCTCCCCGTCATCGACATCGCCGCTCCCAAAGCGGTCGTCGGGACGTGCACGCGGGAGGCGATGCAATCGGGCGTCGTGCTCGGCGAGATCGCCCGCATCGACGGGCTGCTCGGCATGATCGAGCGCGAGCATCCTGCGGATTACTCGATCATCGTGACGGGAGACAACGCCGCAGCGGTGGCGCCCCTGCTCGAGCACGAGGCCGCCGTCGACGTCACGCTCACGCTCCGCGGCCTCGCGCGGCTCCACGCGCTCAACCGACGCTAAAAGCGACGGGGACGCCGCAGCATGGGCGGCGTCCCCGTCGCGTCGTTTCGGCACCGGGGCGCGTCAGTCTTCGAGCTTCGACACGCCCATGGCGCGCATCGCGTTGAGGATGGCGAGCACCGCCACGCCCACATCCCCGAACACGGCAAGCCACATGTTGGCGATGCCGACGGCCGCCAGCACCAGGATGACGATCTTGATGCCGAGCGCGAACACGATGTTCTGCCACACGATGCGCATCGTCTTGCGGGCCAGGCGGATCGCCTTGGAGATGTTGGAGGGCTTGTCGTCCATGAGCACGATGTCGGCGGCCTCGATCGCCGCGTCGGACCCCATCGCTCCCATCGCTATGCCGACGTCCGCTCGTGTCAGCACGGGAGCGTCGTTGATGCCGTCTCCCACGAAGGCAAGCTTCCCATCGTCCTTCTCCGCTTCCAACAGCTCCTCGACGGCATCGACTTTGCCCTCCGGCAGCAGTTGGGAGCGGACCTCGTCGATGCCCAGCTCGGCGGCGACCGCTTCGGCGACGTCTCGCCGGTCGCCCGTGAGCATGACGCATTTGCCGACGCCGGCCTCGTGCAGCTCTCGGATCGTGCGATGGGCGTCGTCCTTGATCACGTCGGCGATGACGATGTGCCCTGCGTAGGTGCCGTCGATGCTCACATGCAGGATCGTGCCGGTAAGCTCGCAGTCCTGCCACGATCCGCCGTGCAGTGCCATCAGCTTGTCGTTTCCGACCAGCACGAGACGCTCGTCGACGAGCGCGCTGACGCCATGGCCGGACTCTTCCTTGGCTTCCGCTATCCTCGCCGCGTCGATCTGGCCCGCATACGCCTCGCGCAGCGAAACGGCTATCGGGTGATCGGAGAACGCCTCGGCGTGCGCGGCATGGGACAGCACGTAGTCGGCGTCGACACCCTTCTCGGGATGGATCGCGACGACCTTGAACGAACCGCTGGTGAGCGTGCCGGTCTTGTCGAACACGACCGTGTCGACCTTCGAGAGCAGCTCCAGGTAGTTGGATCCTTTGATGAGGATGCCCAGCTTCGACGCGCCGCCGATGCCGCCGAAGAACGACAGCGGCACGCTGATGACCAGCGCGCAGGGGCACGACACGACCAGGAACGTCAAGCCGCGCAGCACCCAATCGCTCCAGGCGCCCATGCCGAGCAGCGGAGGCGCCACGGCGATGAGCAGCGCCGCGCCGGTGACGATGGGGGTGTAGTAGCGGGCGAACCGCGTGATGAAGTTCTCGGTGCGCGCCTTCTTCTCGGCAGCGTTCTCGACGAGCTCGAGGATGCGCGCGACCGTCGATTCACCGTAGGGCTTGGTTGTCTTGACGCGCAGCACGCCCGTCATGTTCACACAGCCCGAGATGATCTCGGCGCCCGCTTCGACGTGGCGCGGCATGCTCTCGCCGGTGAGCGCTGCGGTGTCGAGCTGCGAGGCGCCTTCGACCACGACGCCGTCCAGGGGGACGCGCTCGCCGGGCTTGACCACGATGATGCTTCCGACGGCGACTTCGTCGGGGTCGACCTCCTCGATGGCGCCGCCGACCTCCAGGTTGGCGTACTCGGGGGCGATGTCCATCATGTCCGCGATGGACTTGCGGCTCTTGCCGACCGCATAGCTTTGGAACAGCTCGCCCACCTGGTAGAACAGCATGACCGCCGCGCCTTCCGCCATATGGGGGTCCGAGTCCGGGAACAGCACCATCGCGAACGCTCCGATGGTGGCGACGCTCATCAGGAAGTTCTCGTCGAACACCTGGCCGCGGCCGATGTTCCCGATCGCCTCCCATAGCACGTCGTAGCCGGCGATCAGGTAGGGGATCAGGAACAGGGCGAACTCCACCCAGATCGCAGCGGAGCGGCTGCCGAGCCAGGATTCCAGCGGCGCCAGCTCGGTGAACGCCATCACGGCGAAGAACAGGACCAGCGCGACGACGATGCGCGCAAGCCAGCGTTTCTGCTTCGGGCTCATCATCGCCCCCCTAGCGAAGGATCACGCAGTCGCGCTCGATCCTAGAGCATGCGCGCTGCGCCTCGTCGAGGATCGAATCGAAGCGGCTCTCGTCGGCCACGAGTGTCAGCTTCTGCGTCATGAAGCTGATGGTGGCCTTCTCGACGCCGTCGATGCGGTTGATGGCATCTTCCATCTTCGCAGCGCAGTTCGCGCAGTCGAGATCTTGGAGTCGGTACGTTTTCCGCATGGGAGTCCCTTCCTTTCGTGGATGCCGGCGTCGTGCCCGGCGCGTGCCGCCGGCGTCGGCTTGGTTCCGTGATGATGCCGCGTGTCCGGGCTGGGCTACTCGCAGATATGCGTCATTCCCTGCGCGAGGACGGTGTAGACATGGTCGTCGGACAGCGAGTAGATGACGTTCTTGCCGTCGCGCTGGAACTTGACCAGGCGCGCCTGCTTGAGCGTGCGCAGCTGATGGGACACCGCGCTTTGCGAGGCGCCGATCAGCTCCGCGATGTCGGCGACGCACATCTCCCGTTCCATGAGGGCGTACAGGATCTTGATGCGCGTCGTGTCGCCGAACACCTTGAAGAGGTCGGCGAGCTCGTAGAGCAGCTCCTCGTCGGGCATGGACTCAAGCGTTTCCTCGGATGCGGCTTCTCCAACGGTGCTATTCAGGTTGAGGTTTGAAGCGTCCATCAAATCGACCTTTCAACATATGAGCAACCGTTCATAAGTATAGAAAGAAGATCTATCGTGTCAAGGCGAGGAATGAAAGTGATTCAGATACGAAACAGGTTGCTATGTATGTGTACGATTTCTCAGCGTGACCTTGGATATGCGCATCGAGATGCATCGTTCAGAGCGGTTTTCGGATTTTCACGGCTATCCGATTCAGGTGAAGACGAGCAGTCGAATCTTTCGAACAGCGATTCGAGCCTTTTACTCCAAAATAGTTGAGCTTTGCGTGACCGAACGTTCGCGATCAGGACGCTGTTGCCATGCGGTGAAAGCAAGTCATTCTAAAACCCCAGGTCGTGATAAGGCGAATGCAGCGTGAAGGCCAAATGTTCGGGTTGCGATCACGCAAAACCCAACCTTTTTGGACTTGCGATGCTGATTTCGTGCCGACCACAACATTCAATGCGGCAAAATGTGTTGATGGGGAATCGCGAGGGGGTCTTCGGAAAGAAAAAAGGAGCCGGTCGGCTCCTTCGTGTTTCGATGGCGGGATGTACGAGACTCGAACTCGCGACCTCCGGCGTGACAGGCCGGCGCTCTAACCAACTGAGCTAACACCCCGTGTTGTCAAGCCGCTCTCTCAAGCAGCGACGGTTATATTACCGGAACCCCAAACACCGCGCAACCCCCAATTTCAAACATTTTCAAATTGCATCCGTCGCGTCCGATACGGCCCCTGCGGCGATGGCGGATGTTTGGGAAGGGGGATCGGATGGCGGCGTTTGGTTACGATCGGTTTTCAACTTTCCATGGAATCCGAGGATGCCGTTGAATGGCGTTTAGCGTCTTGATATTTTAGTAGCTAAACAAACAGCATGAGAGGAGCGAGCCTATGGCAGATGATGATTTCGACCGATTCAAGCAGGAGATCCACGACCTGTTCGTCAGCTTCAGGCGCGGCCGCCACACCTTCGCGGTTCCGCTCGGCGACCTCACCGCCGGGGAGTCGGGGATCCTTATCACGATCGCCCATGCGCGCCGCCATGCCAAGCACGTCAGGCCGCGCATGGTGGCCCATATGGCGAACACGACGCCGAGCGCCCTTTCGCAGATGCTCAAATCGCTCGAGTCGAAAGGCTATGTCGTCCGCGAGCGCTTCGGGGACGATTCTCGCGGGGTCGAGCTGCTGCTCACCGAAAAGGGGCTCGAGCTCGCCAAAACGGGCGAACGCATGAGGGACGGCTATCTGAGGGAGCTGTTCGCCTATCTGGGCGACGATGACGTCGCCGACCTCACCCGCGTGGTGCGACGCATGAACGAGTTCCTCGAAGCGAAGCGCGCGGCCGCGGGCAAGGGCGGGGAGGACGGTCCTTCATGCGCATAATCTCGTACCTGAAGAACTCCCTGGGCGCGGTCGCGATCATCGTCGTGCTGCTGATCGTCCAGGCGGCCACCGACCTCTCGCTGCCCCATTTCACATCCAACATCGTCGATGTGGGCATCCAGCAATCCGGCATCGAGCATGCGGCTATGGACGCGATGGGCGCGGACACCTTCGAGACGGTCTGCGCGCTCTCCTCCGACGAGGACGAATCGACGTTGCGCGGCGCCTATTCCCTCGGGGACGACGGCCTGTACCATCTCGAAGCGGATGCGCGCAAGGACCTCGATCAGCTCGACGGCTTCGTCGAGCTCCCGCTCGTCGCCATCCATTACGCGGACCAGGCGGGCTTCGACTTGGATGGGTTGCGCGCCGCTTACGATGAGGACCTAGTGGCCAAGGAGCAGATCCAAGGGCAGCTCGACCGGTTCCGCTCGCAGATGGGAGAGGGCACCGAGGCGCTCCTCTCGCAGCAGGCGATCGAGGCGGCCAAGGCCGAGTACCAGGCGATCGGCTACGACACGACCGCCATGCAGATGGGCTACCTCCTGCGCGTCGGCGCCCTCATGCTAGGACTCACCGCGCTGGGCATGCTCGCCGCCGTGGGGGTGGGCTTCGTCGCGTCGCGCACGGCGGCGGGCGTGGGCCGCACGCTGCGCCAGCGCCTGTTCGAGCGCGTCGTGTCGTTCTCCGACCGCGAGGTGCAAAGCTTCTCGGCGGCGTCGCTGATCACGCGGGGGACCAACGACATCCAGCAGATACAGATGGTCACGGTCATGCTCTTGCGCATGGTGCTGTACGCTCCCATCCTGGCGATCGGCGGCATTCTGATGGTGTCGACGACCAACGCCTCGATGAGCTGGATCATCGTCTTGGCCGTCGCGTGCCTGTTCGCGGTCGTCGGCGTGCTGATGTTCTTCGCCATGCCGAAGTTCCGCATCATGCAGAAGCTCGTCGACCGGGTGAACCTCGTGGCGCGCGAGATGCTCACCGGGTTGCCCGTGATACGCGCGTTCGATCGCCAGGAATACGAGCAGGAGCGCTTCGACGATGCGAGCCGCATGCTCTACCGCACGCAGCTCTTCACCAATCGCGTCATGACGTTCATGATGCCCTCGATGATGCTCATCATGAACGGCGTCAGCGTGCTGATCATCTGGGTGGGGGGCGCCTACATCGACGACGGGACCATCCAAACCGGCGACATGATCGCGTTCATCTCGTATTCCATGACCATCATCGCCTCGTTCCTGATCATAGGCATGATCTCGATCATGCTGCCGCGCGCCGACGTCGCAGCCCAGCGCGTCAACGAGGTCCTGAAAACCGAGCCGAGCGTCAAAGACCCCGCCCATCCCCGGGATGCCGAGCTCCCCGAAAACGGCGGTGCGCGCGTCGAATTCGACGACGTCGCCTTCGGATACGCCGACGAGGACGGGGACGGCGCGCCCGAACCTGTCCTGCAGCATGTCAGCTTCACCGTGGAGCCGGGCACCGTCTGCGCGGTGGTGGGATCGACCGGATCGGGGAAGTCGACCGTCGTGAAGCTGATCGAGCGCTTCTACGACGCGACCGCCGGCTCCGTCAAGATCGACGGCATCGACGTGCGCGAGCTTTCCCAGGAGAAGCTGCGCGGCACCGTGGCCTACGTCCCGCAGAAGGCGTTCCTGTTCTCGGGCACGATCGATTCCAACATCGCCTATTCGGATGCGGGCATGCCCGACGAGCGCGTCGAGGAAGCCGCCCGCATCGCCCAATCGAGCGATTTCATCGAGGCGAAGCCCGAGGGGTTCGAAAGCCCGGTCTCGCAGGGCGGAACGAACGTGTCGGGCGGGCAGCGCCAACGCCTGTGCATCGCGCGCGCGATCGCGTCGGATGCGCGCGTCCTGGTGTTCGACGACAGCTTCTCGGCGCTCGATTACAAGACCGATTCCAACCTGCGCCTCGCGCTGCGGCGCAGCCTGGGCGACCGCACGCTGGTGATCGTCGCCCAGCGCATCTCCACCGTGATGGACGCCGACCAGATCATCGTGCTGGAAGAGGGCCGCATGGTGGGCAAGGGCACCCATGCCCAGCTGATGGAATCGTGCGAGGAGTACCGGGAGATCGCATACTCGCAGCTCTCCGAAGAGGAGCTGAAAGGGGGTGATGCCGCATGAGCGCCAACGAAAGGATGAGGGCGGCCGGCGAGCGCGCCCAGCGCAAGCGCTCCGGGTTTTCCCAGGACGCCGCTTCGAGCGGGCTTGCGCCCGAGAAGGCGGGGCTCGCTCCCTTCGGCGTGCCCGGCACCACCCCCGAGGAGCGCGCTGCCCGGCGCGAGGCGAGGGCGTACGCCATGGAGCAGGTCGCATCGTCCGCCGCCTCCAAGTCGCCGCGCAGGCGCGGTCCGGGCGGCGGCCATCACGGCCGCATGATGCCCGGCGCCAAGGCGAAGGACTTCAAGGGGACGATGCGGCGGATGATCCGCTTCATGGGCCGCTTCAAGGCGGCGATCGCCGTCGTGTTCCTGTTCGCGATCGGCTCGACCGTGTTCAACATCGTAGGGCCGAAGGTCCTCTCGCAGGCGACGACCGAGCTGTTCAACGGCATCGCCGCCAAGATCGCCGGCGCCGGCGGGATCGACTACGACGCCGTGGCGGGCATCCTCGCCGCGACCCTCGCGCTGTACCTGGTGAGCGCAGCCTGCTCGTTCGTGCAGGGCTGGATGATGTCGTCGGTGTCCCAGCGCACGTGCTACCAGATGCGCGCGGACATCGCCGCCAAGATCGACCGCATGCCCATGGGGTATTTCGAGCGCACGTCGGTGGGGGACACGCTCTCGCGCATCACCAACGACATCGACACGCTGGGGCAAAGCTTCAACCAAGGGGTGACGCAGCTGGTCACCAGCATCACGATGATCGTCGGCGTCCTTATCATGATGGTCTCCATCAACCCCATCATGGCGTTGGTGACCCTGTTCATCATCCCGGTCGCAGCCGTGCTGGTGAAGGTGATCGTCTCGCGCTCCCAGCGCTACTTCCGCCAGCAGCAGGAATCGCTCGGCCTGATAAACGGCCAGGTGGAGGAGACGTTCTCGGGCCATGCGGTCGTGAAGGCCTTCTGCCAGGAAGGGCGCGTCGTCGGGCAGTTCTCCAAGACCAACGAGCGGCTGTTCGAGAGCGCCTGGAGGTCGCAGTTCCTCTCCGGCCTGATGCAGCCGGTCATGAACTTCGTCAGCAACGCAGGCTACGTCGCGGTTGCCATCCTGGGCAGCTTCTTCGCCGTCCAGGGCATCATCACCGTCGGCGATATCCAGGCGTTCATCCAGTACGTGAAGAACTTCACACAGCCCATCACGCAGCTTGCCCAGGTTTCCAACATCCTGCAGCAGATGGCGGCCTCGGCAGAGCGCGTGTTCGAGTTCCTCGACGCGCCCGAGATCGCCGATGGCGACGCGAAGGCGAAGGCGGCCGACGTGGCCTGCGACGTCGAGTTCGACCACGTGTCGTTCGGCTACGAGGAGGGCAAGACCGTCATCGGGGATTTCTCCGCCAAGGTGGCGGAGGGCCAGACGGTCGCGCTGGTGGGGCCGACGGGCGCCGGCAAGACCACCATGGTGAAGCTGCTGATGCGCTTCTACGACGTCGACGGCGGCGCGATACGCATCGGCGGGCACGATATCCGCGATTTCGACCGCGACGACCTGCGCGGCCTGTTCGCGATGGTCCTGCAGGACACGTGGCTGTTCAAAGGCGCGGTGCGCGAGAACATCCGCTACGGCAAGTTGGACGCGACCGACGAGGAGGTCGAGGCGGCGGCGAAGGCCGCGTTCGCCCACCATTTCATCACGACGCTGCCGCACGGCTACGACACGCAGATCAACGAGGACGCCAGCAACATCAGCCAGGGCCAGCGCCAGCTGCTCACCATCGCCCGCGCCATCTTGGCCGACCGCCGCATGCTGATCCTCGACGAGGCCACCTCCAGCGTCGATACGCGCACGGAGGAGCGCATCCAGCGCGCCATGGACAACCTGATGGAGGGCCGCACCTCCTTCGTCATCGCGCATCGGCTCTCGACCATCCGCAACGCGGACCTGATCCTGGTGATACGCGACGGCGACATCGTCGAGCAGGGCACCCATGACGAGCTGCTGGACGCCGGCGGCTTCTACGCCGATCTGTACGCGTCCCAGTTCGCAAAGGAGGCGCAGCGCGGTGACGAAGATGGTGAAATCGCGTGAAATGGGCCTTCCGCAGCGCCCCGTGCGATTAAGCCGGGGCGCTGAAGCGCCGCAACTGGTAACATGTTCCCAAGGCAGTGAGCGGATCGCACGGAAGGAGGCGGGGCCCATGGCGGATTCCGAGGCGGGCAAGGCGAAGCTCGCGGTGTTCGATTTCGACGGCACCACCATCACCGGCAATTCGCCGGTCCTGCTGGTGCGGCACCTCGCCCAGCAGCGCATGATCCGCAAGCGCGTCATCTTCCGCATCCTGATGTGGGGCGCCGCCTACAAGCTGCGCCTGCCCCAGAACGAGAGCTGGGTGCGCGGGCAGGTCTTCTCGGCTTTCGAGGGGAAGCCGAAGGATCGGGTGGACGCCTTCCTGATGGACTTCTACGATTCCCATATCGCCCAGCGCGTCCGCGAGGAGGCGGTCGCCACCATGCGGGCCCATCGGGAGCGCGGCGAGCACGTCGTCGTGGTATCCGCGACGTTCGAGCCCATCGTGGTGCGCGCCATGGAGTCGATCCCCATCGATTTCCAGGTCTCCACGCGCATGAAGGTCGCCGCCGACGGCACCTACACGCGCGAGGTGGAGGGCCTTCCCGTCGAGGGCGACGAGAAGCTCGCCGCCGTGACGCGCTTCGCCGACGAGCGCTTCGGGAAGGGATGCTGGGAGCTCGCCCACGCCTACGGCGACCACCACTCGGACAGGACGATACTCTCGGCCGCCGCCGTCCCCCATGCGATCGATCCCGACAGGCCCCTCCTGCGCACCGCCAAGCGCCTGGGATGGGATGTGCAGGATTGGTAGGCGCATCCCCTGAATGCGGATGCGCGTTCGCGCCGATTTGACTGATCGGGTAAAATGCTATGCGAGAGAAACCATTTACGCGCGCGGCGCGTGAACGATGATTGAAATCCTAAAAAGGAGGTGGGCTCGTGCTCGAGGATAAAGACATGAACGGCTCACCCAGCCAGAACAACGAATTCGACAATTCCTGCGGCGCCTATATCCGCCGCGCCGTGAAGGCGTGCGCCTCCGGCGATGCCGAGCTGGGGCTGCATCTGTACCTCGCCGCCTACGAGCGCGGCTGCCGCGACGGCGCGGACGGCCAAGATGCCGCTCATGCCCTTCGCAAGGCGTGGATGCTCGCGGTCGATCTGAAGCAGCGCTCGCTGGCCGAGTACATCTTCGAGAAGATGGAGCCTTTGCTGGAGCCTTCGGAGGTGGCCGTGTGCGCCGCCCAGCTTCAGCGCATGGCGCTGGACAAGCTGGAGGAGTTCGGCCTATCCCGCGAGGATTTGGAGGAGATGACCGACATGATCTCCCAGGACCTCCTGGGGCTGGGCGGGACCCCGCGTCTGGTGAAGGTCGAGCACCTCACGTTGCCGGCGGGCGCAAAATCCTCCCCGGAAGCCGCCGATCAGGCGCCTGGGGATGCCGGCACGGCGAAGGAAAGCCCGCAGGTGCGCGAAGGCTCGGAAGGCGATGGCTCCCGCCCGCGCGGCTTCGACGCGATGTCCCCCGAGGAGCAGGCCATCATGGTCGAGGGGGCCGCGCTGCTCGCGAGCCCCGGCGCGGGGGAGCGAGAGGCGGATGCGCCGGCGGCGCCCGACGCGCCCGATGAGCGGCATCCCGATGGCGGCGGCGCGCAGGAAGGCCCTTCCGGCGGGCTCGCCGACAGCCCCGATGCGCATGCCGTCATGTCGACGCTGGAGAACATATCGTACAAGGACCTCTCCGGGTTCAAGCGGGCCGTCTCGGTCATGCGCGATTTCGGCATCGGCATGCAGGACGACCCGCAATTCCAGACCTTGGTGAGCATGCTGAACCGCCGCCACGGCTTCGACCGCATGCCGGCCGCGGACTCCTTCCTGTTCCGCTCCCCGGCGCGCGAGGACGCGCATCGCTTCATGATCGCCACCCTCGGCGAGATCGGCCTTCCCGCCATCCGCATGCACATGGAGGAGAACCTCCAGGGCATGCCGATCCTGTGCGTCATGGCGCAGGCGGACCGCCATCCCAAGATGAACGCCGCGCGCAACGCGATCGAGGGGCCCGGCGTGCTGCTGCTGGAGGATCTGGATCTGTGGGCATCGCCGCTGCTCGACGCCGAGGATGACAGCGCTTTCCTGCTGCCCAGCCTCTCCCGCGCCGCCCGCGAGGCCATCAACCTGATTCGCTCCGCGGTCGACAACCCCGAGGTGTACGTGCTGGCATCCTCGTCGGACGCGACCGAGATCGATTCGTTCTTCTACGACCTTCTGGAACCGCTGACGCTCATCGACATCGATTACCCCGACGATGCGGAACGGCGCGAGATCTGGCTCGAGCTGCTGCGCGACCATCCGTCGTTCAAGGGCCTCAACGTGTACGACCTCGTCAAGTTCACCGCCGGCATGCCCCGCTACGACATCTACATGGCCGCGCGCGAGGCGGTGGAGGATGCGTACAAGATCGGCCTGATGCAGCGCCGCTACGTGCCCGTCACGATCGATAACCTCTTCGAGAAGCTGGCCGCCTACCAGCCCCTCGAGTCGACCGAATACCGCGCCCTCGAAGATGCCGTCGTGGAGGATTTCCGACGCGGCCTGGACGGCGACCTCGACGACCTGCTGAAAGATCAGGAGTAGATTGATGGATGTGACGCGACGCTGCGACTATGCCTGCAGGATCCTCCAGGCCGCCTACAGGAACGGCGATGCCTACATGTCGGTGTCCGATATCGCCGACCAGGAGGGGATACCCTACGCCTTCGCCCGCAGCATCCAGCACGATCTGGTGAAAAGCGGGCTGATCCGGACCGTCCGCGGAGCGCGCGGCGGCCTCGCGCTGGAGTGCGATCCTGCGGACACGACGCTGCTGGACGTGCTTGAGGCCATACAGGGCCCGGTGAGCGTGTCGGCGTGCGTGCTGGATCCCTCCAGCTGCCAAAGGCATTCCACGTGCAGCTACAACAAGGTGTGGCGCGGCGCCGATTCCCTGCTGAACTGCTACTTCGCGTCGATAACGCTGGAGTCGCTCTTCGAGCGGGGGCAGGCGCACCCCTCCATCGAGGCGGCGCTCAACTGCAAGGAGCTGTTCGCATCGTCCGGTTCCCGCGAAGAGCCGGCCGCCGCGGCCAAGCGCGTGGCGGGTTAGGGCGGCGTTGCCGACGATGGCCCATCCTGTCAGGCGCGCGACGGCCTCCTGGCCCGACGGAGCGCCCTCGATCGAGCGTTTCCGCGGCACGGTCCTGCGCGAGGGGGGCCTTCGCTACCGCGACCTCCCCTGGCGCAACATCGACGATCCCTACGCGGTGCTGGTGTCCGAGGTCATGCTCCAGCAGACCCAGGTGAAGCGCGTCCTGGGCTACTGGCCCCGATTCATGGCCGCCTTCCCCACGATCGACGCCCTCGCGGCGGCCGATACCGCCGACGTCCTCGCGCTTTGGCAGGGCCTCGGGTACAACCGCCGCGCGCTCGCCCTCAAGCGCTGCGCCGACGAGTGCGCCTCGCTCCGCGGGGGCCGGCTCCCCGAAACCGCGGAAGAGCTCAAGCGCCTTCCGGGGATCGGCCCGGCGACGGCGGGCGGCGTGATCGTCTTCGCCTTCGACAAGCCCGCGCTGTACCTCGAGACCAACGTGCGGGCGGTCTTCATCCACGAGCTCTTCCCGGAGTGCCCTTCCGTCAGCGATCGCCAGATCGAACCGCTGGTCGAGATGGCCTGCCCCGACCGCGGATGCCGCGCATGGTACTACGCGCTGCTCGACTACGGCGCGCATCTGAAGGCGACGGTGCCCAACCCGTCGCGACGCAGCGCCCATCACTCCCGGCAGAGCGCCTTCGAGGGTTCGAGGCGCCAGAAGAGGGCCGAGCTCGTGCGCATCGTCTTGGCGGCGGGACCCGACGGCATCGGCGAGGGCGCCGCGGCGGAGCTGCTCGACGGGCGCGAAGCCGATTCGGGCCGGGCCCCGGTTGCGGCGGGGGGGGTGACGGCGCGTGGCCCGGCGGGGGGGGGCCGGGGGGTTTTTAAGCCCGCAGCCGGCCGGCGGCGGCCCTGCTCGCCGGCCGCCTTTGGCGGAGGGCGTCTTCACGTCGCTTGCCGAGGAGCTGGCGGCCGAGGGGTTTTTCAAGCGCGAAGCCGGCAGGCTGCTGCCGTGATCGCCGGTTAGCGGCATCTTCGGCGCGATAGGGGAGGGGAGTTTCCGTGGGTTTCGTCGAGCTGTTCCTGGTGGCGGTGGGGCTTTCGATGGACGCGTTCGCCGTGGCCGTCTGCAAGGGGCTGGGGATGAAGCGCCTCGATGCTCGGCAAGCCCTGCTCATCGCGCTGTTCTTCGGCGGCTTCCAGGCGCTCATGCCGCTTGCCGGCTGGGTTCTGGGCAGCGGCTTCCAATCGCTCATCGAGCCCGTGGACCACTGGGTGGCCTTCGCGCTGCTCGCCTTCATAGGCGGCAAAATGCTGCTCGACGGCATACGGGGCGAGGGCGACGGCGAGCCTTCCGGGGAAGCCCGGGCGCTCGATATCCGCGAACTGCTCATGCTCGCCATCGCCACCAGCATCGACGCGCTGGCGGTGGGCATCACGTTCGCGTTCCTCCAAGTGGACATAGCGCCATCCGTCGCCCTCATCGGGGCGACCACGTTCGCGCTGTCCCTCGCCGGCGTGGCGGTGGGGCACCTGTTCGGCGCGCGTTTCGAGCGCCCCGCGACCATCGTCGGCGGTGCGGTGCTGATCCTGATAGGCGCGAAGATCCTCCTGGAGCATCTGGGCATCCTCGCGCTGTGAGGGCTTCGATGGCGCCTCCGCGGCGCTCCGTGCCGCGATGCCTTGCGGGCCGGAGCGCCGTTCGTCCCTGAGGCGGTCGCCCGGATGCCCGCGGCCCTAGAGCACGGGGTAGCTTCCCAGCACCTTCACCTCGCGCAGCTTCAGGCGCAGGCAGTTCAGCGCCGTCTGCACGGCGAGGTCGTTCACCGACTGCTCGAACTCGATGAAGAACATGTAGTCGCCCAGCGACTGCTTCGTGGGGCGCGATTGGATCATGGACAGGTTGATGCCCGCGTAGGCGAACTCGGAAAGGATCATGTTCAGGGTCCCCGCGCGGTCCACCTGCAGGAACAGGGCGAGCGACGTCTTGTGCTTGGACCCCTCGAACACCGGCGCGTGCCCCTGGCGCGCGATCAGCGCGAAGGACGTCTGGCTGCCGAAGTGGTCCTCGATGCCGCGCTCGCGCACCTCCGCCCCGTGCAGCTGCGCCGCCAGCTCGTTGGCGATGCCGGCGACGTGGGGGTCGCTCGCGGCCAGGCGGGCGCTCTCCGCGGTGGACGAGGTGATGACGGACGCGCGCCCCGGCAGCTTCTCAGCGAGGAACCGGCGGCATTGCGCGAGCCCCTGGGAATGCGAGGCGACGGTGGTGATGTCCTCCAGGCGCGCATCGGGATGGACGACTAGGCAATGGTGGATGTCGATGACCTCCTCGCCCAGTATCGTCGCCGAGCTCTTGAACGCGAAGTTGTCCAAGGTCGCCGTGACGACGCCCTCCAGCGAGTTCTCCTTCGCGACCACGCCGTACTCGCATTTCCCCCGGTCGACGCAGTCGAACACCTCGTCGAACGAAGCGCATTCCAGAAACGAGGCGTCGGGCGCGCCGAGGCGCGCGGCGAACGCGCGCGCGGCTTCGTCGGAGTAGGTGCCGGCGGGTCCGAGGAAGGCTATTTCGGGTGCGGATGCGGTCATGGAAGCTGCTTCCTTTCGATGGTAGGGGACGATTCCCGAGGTCATGATAGCGTAAAGGCCAAGCTCGCAGGCCTGTGTTGTTACGCGTTATTTAAACCGTAACATTTTCGCGCCATTGGCGGAACGTGAGCGGTTTTTTGTCGATTGCGGGTGTTTCCGTTGCATTTTATATGGATAATTGGAGCATCTGACCAGACGAGAGAAGCACCAGGAGGAGGTGTGCGCATGGGAACTGAAGCCATGGCTACAGAGTTTCAGAGCATGCTGGAGGCGCGGGGAGTGTCGCGTCGCAGCTTCATGAAGCTATGCGGCGCGATTGCCGTCGCGGCCGGGCTGGGAGAGTTGGCTGCGCCGCGTGTGGCGCAGGCGCTTGAGGAATCCGTGATCGGCGCGACGAAGGGCAACCTTTACCCGGTCATCTGGATCGAGGGCGCTTCGTGCACGGGCTGCACCGAGGCGTTCGCGCAGGTGGAGACGCCTGATCCGGCCACGGTGGTTCTGGAGATGATCTCCCTGAACTACTCCGAGACCCTTTCTGCCGCCGCCGGCCATTCCATGGAGGAGGCCAAGGCGCAGACGATCGAGGCGGGCAACTACGTGCTCATCTACGAGGGCGCGGTCCTGGAGGGCTGGGACGGCCAGGCGCTGCGCGTCGCCGACATGCCCGGAACCGAGCACCTTGTCGAGGCGGCCGCCAACGCCAACGCCGTCGTCGCGCTGGGCTCCTGCGCCGTCAACGGCGGCTGGATGGGCGCCCATCCCAACGCCGCCGGCGCGCTGGGCGTTCAGCAGTACCTGCAGAAGGTCGGCATCGACGTGCCGGTCGTCAACGTCCCGGGCTGCCCGGCCAACCCCGAGTGGCTGATGGCCGTGCTGGTGGACGTCGTGATGATGAACCAGCTGCCCAAGCTCAACGGCGAGAACAAGCCCGCCGCCATCTTCGACCAGACGATCCACGACAACTGCGAGCGTCGCGGTCACTTCGAGAATGGCGAATTCGTTTACGCATTCGGCACCGAAGAAGAAGCCAAGGGCTACTGCCTGTATCCCATGGGCTGCCGTGGTCCTCAGACCAAGGCCAACTGCGGTGTTGTCCGTTGGAACCATCGTCGTTCTTGGTGCGTTGCTTCGGGCGGCCCTTGTATCGGCTGCTGCACGGCTAACCCCAATGATCCTGGTGAGAACTGGGTTGAAACCAACACGCCCTTCCGCGCACGCTTCCGCGATCTGCGCATCGG
Organism: uncultured Coriobacteriaceae bacterium; assembly: GCA_900550385.1. Taxonomy (GTDB): domain Bacteria; phylum Actinomycetota; class Coriobacteriia; order Coriobacteriales; family Eggerthellaceae; genus Aphodovivens. The sequence continues at coordinate 18,173 of URRZ01000031.1, forward strand.
TGGCCTGGTTGTCCAGCCTGAGGCAATTGCTTGGACGCTCACCGGCGTTGTGGCTGCCGCACTCGTTATCCACGGCTTTGGCATGAAGAAGATGGGCCGCACCGACGGTGGCGCAGACTTCGAGCCTATCCGCGAGTGGGATAAGAAGCATCCCAGTGAGTCCATTGGCCAGTACGACGAAGAAGTTCTGAAGGGAGGCAAGTAACCTATGGCACGTTCCGTAATCGATCCCGTAACCCGTATTGAGGGTCATCTCCGCGTAGAGATGGAGGTTGAAAACGGTGTTGTTTCCGATGCTTGGGTTTCCGGCGGCTGCTTCCGCGGCATGGAGCTCGTGGTAAAGGATCGCACGCCTGAAGATGCCGCTCACATCGTGCAGCGCATCTGCGGTGTTTGCCCCGTATCCCACTCCCACGCTGCAACCATTGCTGCTGAAAAGGCATACGGCATCACCATTTCCAACAATGCCCGTATCATCCGTAACCTCATCGAGGGTGCGCAGTTCCTGCACAGCCATATCCTGTGGTTCTACACCTTGGCTGCTCTGGACTACGTAAACCCCCTGAACGCTCTGAAGGCAAACGTAGGCAGCGCCTACGACCTGGTAGAGGCTGCAGGCACTTCCTGCCAGTCCGACCTGAAGGCACTTCAGGAGCGCCTTACCAAGTTCGCAGAAAATGGTCAGCTGTCCATCTTCTCTGGCAACTGGTGGAAGAACGGTCAGTCCGATACCGAGTTCAAGCTTCCTGCTGAACTCGACCTTATCGCTACCGCTCATTACATTGAGGCTCTCACCATGCAGTCCAAGGCATCTGAGGTCTGCGCTCTGCTGGGCGGCAAGATGCCCCATGTTATGACCATTGTTCCTGGCGGTACCTCTTTCGTTCCTACGGAAGAAAAGCTCGACGATCTGTGGTCTCTCGTTCATGAACTGCGTGACTGGATCAAGGCAACCATCATCCCCGACACCAAGGCTATCGCTCCTTATTACAAGGAAGCTCTTTCCTTCGGTAAGGGCTGTGGCCGTTACGTTGCTTGGGGCGTTTTCGAGCGTCCGAGCTTCGCTTTGGCTGATCGCTACCTGCCTTCCGGCGTTATCGATGAGAACCTTAAGCTCTCCGAGGTTGACACTGACCTCATCAAGGAATACATCGGTCATTCCTGGTATGTGGGCGACTCCGACCTCAACCCCCGCGAAGGCGTCACCGAGCCCGAGTTCACTGAGTACTACAAGGCTGGTACCTTGCGCGAGGAAAATGGTCACGAGATCGGCGATATTAACGATCGCTACTCTTGGTCCAAGGCACCTTCCTACGACGGCAAGTGCATGGAGGCTGGTCCGTTCTCCCGCGTTCTGGCTGCTTACCTGCGTGGCAACGAATTCGTTAAGCCTGCTGTCGACGGTCTGTGCGCTGACCTTGGCCTTACCATTCCTCAGCTGCAGAGCACCCTTGGCCGCGTAGCTGCTCGCAACGTCGAGCCCATCTACATTGCTGAATGCATGGTTGAATGGGTCGACGAGCTCATCGAGGCTGTTAAGGGCGGCGACTCCGAGTACTTCCGTACCCCTGAAACCATCACGGGCGAAGGCATGGGCCTTTGGGAAGCACCTCGTGGCGCACTGCTGCACACCGAAAAGGTTAACAACGGCAAGATCACCGATTACCAGATCATCATTCCTACTACCTGGAACATTGCTCCCCGCAACGCCGAAGGCGTACAGGGTCCGATGGAACAGGCTCTTATTGGCACCCCCGTTGCCGACGTTGATATGCCTATCAATGCCCTGCGTACGGTACACAGCTTCGACCCCTGCACCGCTTGCGCCGTGCATGTGACCGAGCCTTCCACCGGTAAGCACTTTGAAACCGTTACCAGCCCTTGGGGGGTGAAGTAAATGGCACATTTGGCTCATTACCGTGAAGCGCATCCTCTGCCGATGCGTATCACTCACTGGATCAACCTTAGCTGCATGGTCCTGCTTATTTTCTCCGGCTTCTTGATCCACTTCCCGTTCTGGGCAGCTCTTACGGGCGTTGCTCGCGGCGTGCATGTGTTCTGCGGTCTGGTGCTGCTCTTCAACTGCATCGTTCGTTACGTGCTTGCATTCCTGGTTACCTCTGCTCCTACGGGTGGCACGCGTAACCGTGTTCGCGACTACAAGACCTGGATGCCCCAGGACGACAACAAGCATCAGCTTATCCCTTGGATCAAGTACTACCTCTTCATGAAGAAGGATCATCCGCTTTCTGCGAAGCTCGGCGTTCCTCAGAAGATCTCGTACTTTGCTGTCGGTATCCTGATCCTTATCATGGCTTACACGGGTCTTTGCCTGTGGGTACCCACCTCTGAGTGGACCTTCTTCGCAGCAGGTACCGCTTTTGTTGGTGGCGCTATGTCTATGCGCATCATCCACTACTTCATGATGTTT
>URRZ01000032.1 GCA_900550385.1 uncultured Coriobacteriaceae bacterium
ACCAAACGGCCGGGTGCGGGGGGGTGGGGCGCCTGATCGCCCACAAACCCCCCTTGGGCGGGCGTTGGGGCCGCCCACGGGGGTTTGAACGGCTAGCAGGCGTGCACCGCGCCCGCGCAGCGTCAGCCGGTTCCGCCGGCCGACAGGCGGGCGGAACAAATTAGCACGCAAGCCCGACCGACAGCTGGGTGGCGTAGAACGCCAGGCGCAGGCAGAAGATGCCGACGAGCGCCAGCGCCACGGCAAGGCCGGCCAGCGGCACGGAGCCCTTGCCCAGGCAGACGATAAACAGCACGCCCGCGGCGGCGAGCACGCACACGATGCCGATGATCAGCAGCGGCAGAACCTCGGCGACCAGATCGGCGCCGGAGACGACCGCGTTGGACATGCTGGACACGCCGCCGATCTGAGCACCGGCGGCGAACACGCCCAGAAGCGCGCCCACGCCCGCGACGATCAGCAGCATGTTCTTGCCCTGGCGGCCCAGCGCATCGCCCATCGCGCCGGCGAGCGCCAGCGTCAGCGCGGCGAAGGAGGCGCCGCCCACCAGGCAGAAGCCCAGAATCTCAAGCGGCAGCAACGGCGAGTTCCACGAGGCGATGGTGTCCATCATGTAGGCGAAGCCGGTGAAGCAGGCGAACACGATGGCGACCAGCGCCACCACGGCGGCGAAGCCCTTGCGCGCGCCTCCGGTCAGCTTGCCGCTCAGCGCCACGAGCGTGTAGACGATCGCGACGACCACGAACACGCTGCCGACGGCGATCTCGTTGGTGAGCGGCGAGGAGCCGAAGCCGTTGAGCGCGTTGACGGCGTTCAGCGGCGAGGCCAGGTGCGCGAACGAGCAGGCGAAGCCCACCAGGACGACGATAAGCGGGATGAGCGTCATGCGGTCGATTTTCTTCAGCTGCTCGTCGGTGAACGACGTGGTGAAGAAGACGCAGGCCAGCGCGATGAACGCACCGGCGCCCGCAGGAGCCAGGGTCGTGAACAGAGCCAAAGGCAGCTCGGCGAAGGCGGCCTCCATGCTACATCACCTCCACGGGGTTCGCGACGATGCCTTCGCGGGCGTCGGCCGGCTGGGCATCGGGGGTCGGTTTGATGTAAAGGTTCGGGCCGGTGTAGTGCGCCGGCGGAAGCGGTGCGATGTCGGCGATGTCGCCCTTGCCGGAGATGTCCTCCAGCAGGCCGAACTCCAGCGCGCGCAGCGGGCAGGCGTCCACGCAGATGGGGTTCTTGCCCTCGGCCACGCGCTCGGCGCAGCCGTCGCACTTCACGGAGTGCCCCAGCGTGCGATCCACCTCGGGCACGTTGTAGGGGCAGGCCATCGCGCAGTAACCGCAGCCGATGCACTTGCCCGCGTCCACGCTCACAAGCCCCGTCTCGGCGTCCTTGTGCATGGCGCCGGTCGGGCACACCTGGGTGCAGGCGGGGTCGTTGCAGTGCTGGCAGCCCAGCGACACGTGGTACACGAACGCGCTGGCGGTGCAGATGCCCTTGTCATCGAGCTGGCAGGAGCCGCCCTCGTAGTCGTACACCTTGCGGAAGTGAATGCCTTCCGAGGAATCCTTGTAGTCCTTGCACGCCATCTCGCAGGTCCGGCAGCCGGTGCAGCGAGTGGAGTCGAAATAGAATGCGTATTGCGTCATGATTTCCCCCTCTCACCTTACGCCTTGGCAACCTGGACGATCATCGAATGGGCGTTGCCGTTGCCCTTCGAAAGCGGCGTGGGATGGTAGGTGGACAGCGTGTTCACGCAGCCGCCCTCGTCGATGCGGTCGCCGTCCATGTTCGCCTTGTGCCACGCGCCCTGAGGGATGCCCACCACGCCGGGGATGATGCGGGGCGTCACCTTGGCGTCGATGCGGATCTCGCCGGCGGGGCTTTTCACCGAGCAGCGATCGCCGTTCTTGATGCCGCGCTCCTCCGCGTCCACGGGGTTGATCCACACCTCCTGGCGGGCGACCTCCTCCAGCTCCTCGATGAAGCCGAACGACGAGTGGGTGCGGCTCTTGTGATGGAAGCCGGCGCCGTACAGCGGGAACTCCTCGGTCACGCTGCCGTAGCCCTGGAAGCCCGGCTCGAACATCGGGATGGGGTTGATGTGCTCTCCCTCTTCAAGCTCGTAGGTCTCGGCCAGCTGGGCCAGCGTCTCGGAGTAGATCTCGATCTTGCCGGACGGGGTGGCCAGCGGATGGCCGGCGGGGTCGTTGCGGAAGTCCTCCAGGCCGATCTTGCACGGCAGCTCGCGCTTGTAGGGACCGCTTTCCTGGATCTCCTCGAACGTGGGCATGTTGCCGTCCTTCTCGGCGCCCTGCTCGTAGAGGTAGCGGATCCACTCCTCCTGGGTGCGGCCTTCGGTGATCTCCTCGCGCTTGCCGAACTTCTCGGCGATGTCGGCGCACACGTCGTAGCTGGTGCGGCACTCGCCCGGGGCGCTCTGCGCCGGGCCGCCCACGGTCACGCCGGTGTACCACTCGGTGTAGCCCTGGGTGTACATGTTCAGCTGCTCGCCGCGCATGGCGTCGGGGAGCAGGATGTCGGCGTATTTGGCCGAGTCGGTCATGACGGTGTCCCACACCAGGATGAACTCGCACTTGGACTCGTCCTGCAGGATGTCGTGGACGAGGTTGATGTCGCCATGCTGGTTGGTGATGCAGTTGCCGGCGTACTCCCACAGGAACTTGATGCCGCAGGGCAGCTTGTCCACGCCCTTGATGCCGGCGTTCTCGGCGGTCATCTGGTCGCCGTGGTCGACCGCGTTAAGCCACTGGTACACCGGGATGGAAGCCTTCACGTGGCTCTTCTCCGCGGCGGCGGGCAGGCCGCCCACCAGCGAGATGTAGGGCTCGGCCTCGCGCTGGCCGGTGTTGGTGCCGGGCAGGCCGAACTTGCCGATGAGGATCGGCAGCATGCAGATCGCGCGCGTGGCGTCCTCGCCGTTGGTGTGGCGCTGCGGACCCCAGCCCTGCACGATGAACGGCGCCTCGGCATCGGCGATCTCGCGCGCCAGCGAGCGGATGGTCTCGGCGGAGATGCCGGTGATGGGAGCGGCCCACTCCGGCGTCTTCTCGACCATGTCGTAGCCGGTGCCCATGATGTAATCCTTGTAGGACTTGTTCTGGCCCTTGGCCGATTCGGGCAGGGTCTCCTCGTCGTAGCCCACGCAGTAGGTGTGCAGGAAGTCCAAGTCGACCTCGTCGTTCTCGATCCACTCATGCGCAATGGCGTTCACCAGCGCGGCATCGGTGCCGGGGCGGATGGGCAGCCACTCGTCGGAATGGCCCGAGGACGTCTCGTTCAGGCGGTAGTCGATGTTGATGATGCGGCCGCCGCGGCCCTGCACCGCCTCGCGGACGCGGGCGAAGTCCCACACGATGTTGGCGCCGCCCATGCGGGTCTCGGCCGGGCTGTTGCCGAACATGACCACCAGGTCGCTGGCGCGTTCGGCCTCGGTCATGGAGCTGGCGTTGGTGGCGTCGTAGGGGCTGAACGCGGTGGCGGGGACGCCGAGCGTCTTGTGGTTGCCGTCCTCGTCCAGGTTGTCGGAGCTGCCGTACATGTAGGTCATCACGCACTGCAGCATGTGCGTGGAGTAGTCGTACAGCGGGTTCAGGCGGCCGCCCAGGATGTTCAGCAGGCGGTCGGACGGGTTGCCCGTCACCGAGTACATGCCGGAACCGTAGGTGCGGTAGATGGCCTCGTTGCCGTACGTGTCGATGGTGTGCTTCAGCTGGTCGGCGATGATCTGGATGGCCTCATCCCAGCTGATGGGCTCGAACTTGCCCTCGCCGCGCTTGCCGACGCGCTTCATGGGCTGCGTCAGGCGGTCCGGATGGTTCAGCCAGCGGCGCATCGAGCGGCCGCGCAGGCAGGCGCGGGCCTGGAAATCGGCCTCCCCCGTGTTGTCCGTCTCCATGTACACGACCTTGCCGTCGCGCACGTGCCACTGGAACACGCAGCAGCCGCCGCAGTTCACGTTGCACTGGCTCCAGACGATCTTCTCCTCGGCGTCGGCGAACGCCTGCTTGGGCGCGGACCCGAACAGCGAGTCCGCAGCGGCCGCCGTGCCGCCCGCTGCCGCCAAGGCGCCCAGGGCGCCCGTGGTCTTCACGAACGTGCGGCGACTCACACTGGGCATCGTGTCAGTCATAAGCTTCCCCCTCTTCCCTTGTCGTCTTGCTCTCCTCGTCAGGGCGGCGTGCGCGCGCGGATCGCGGCCCGCACCGCCCGAAGCAATGAAGCCAGTGTAGCCCGCACAGCGACGCGGCGTGTCACATAAAATGGGGTATCTTTGCGTTTTGCCTGTTCAGGTGCATGTAATATTGACGTAAACCCGCATCGTGCCCAACCGCGGGGAAACATGCACGGGCATCGCGTATACTGGTCGGGCACGGCAAGTTGGAAGCGGAAACCCGAGGAGGGCTGGTGAAGGCGACGGGCGTCATCTCGATGCTGAGGCCATCGGCGGCCTCGCTGGGCTACGCCCTGTTCCTCGCCGTCAACGCCACCGGCGTTTGGGGCGGCGTGTTCCCGTTCCTGCCGCTTGATTTCCAAACGCCGCAGATCCTGTTCTGGTTCTTCCTGGCGCAATCGGCCACCTTCTTCGCGAGCTTCCTGGCAAGCGGGCTGGGCGCCTACTTCTTCCCCGGGCCCACGCGGCGCCTCTCCGCCGTGCTGGCGGGAACCCCCTACCTTGCAGGGTGGTGCTGCCTGATCGCCGCCATCTACCTGGACGCCTGGGCGTTGCCGCTCGTGATGGCGGGCGGCGCGTTCCTGGGCCTGGGCTCGGCGGGGTTCTACATGCTTTGGCAGCGCCTGTTCGCCAGCCGCGACGCCGACCGCGGCAACCGCGACCTCATCGTGGGAACCGCCTACGCCGCGCTGTTCTACTTCCTGCTGTACACGTTGCCGAAAGCCATCTGCGCGTTCATCATCCCGCTGGTGTTCATGCCGCTGTTCGGCCTGGCGATCGTCCTGGAAAGCCGCACGGTCGACCGCGACCAGCCCATGTTCCAGGACATCCCCCGCGAGCACCCGCGCGTGTACCGCCGGTTCATCCGCGACTACTGGCGCAGCGCCTTGAGCGTGGGCGCCCTGGGGTTCTGCGCGGGCATCATGCGCTCGCTCGCGCTGGGCGACGTGAGCATGGGGACGCTCGTGAACGTGCTTTCGATGGCGGGGGCGCTGGCGATGGCCGTCGTCATCCTGGCGCTCTGGCGCTTCAAGAGCCTGCGCGTGAACGTGGTGTCGGCCTACCGGTTCTTCTTCCCCTTCGTCATCACGGCGTTTTTGCTGCTGCCGTTCCTGCCGCCGGTCTACCTGCGGTGGCTGGCCGCCGTGCTGTACGCGCTCTACACCGCCGCCGTCATGCTGACGATGATCCAATGCGCGCAGGCATCGCGCGACCGCGGCATCAACCCGGTGTTCGTGTACGGCCTGTTCGGCAGCGTGGTGTACGCGCTTCACGATGTGGGCTTCTTCGGCGGGACGTTCCTGGAGGGCATCGCGGTACTGGGCATCCCCTCGCTCGCCGTGGTGGCGCTGGTGGCGGTGTACCTGCTGGGCATGATGTTCTTCATCGGCCAAGGCGGGCTGCGCCGCGTGCTGGGGTTCGACGAGCGCGACGCCAGCATCGAGCTGGTCGCCCTGCAGCCCGCCCCTTCGAACGCGCAGGCCGTCGCTCCGGCAGAGCGCGCGAAGGCCGTCGAAGCCGCTCCTGCGACCCCGGACGAAGCCCCGTCCCGCCCGGACGACCTTGCGCGGCGCGCGGCGCTGGTGCAGCGGCGCTACCGCCTTTCCGCCCGCGAGACCCAGGTGATGGAGCTCATCGCGCGCGGCAACACCGTGGCGCGCATCGCCGAGATGCTAGTGGTGTCCGAGAACACCATCCGCACGCATTCGAAGCGCATCTACGCCAAGCTCGACGTGCACAAGCGCCAGGAGCTGCGCGACCTCATCGAATCGACCAGCCTCGACGACGCATAGCGCACGGCGGCGCTTCGCCGTCTTCCGCCCTCCTCCCCCCTTCCTTCGCCCTCCTCCGCCCGCCGCCTCGCGCCCAGTTGCGCGCCCCGTCGGCAGCTATCTGTTCGTTAAGACGAACACATCCCGCCGCCAACGGCGCCAAACGAGCGTTTGGCGAGGTCGAAGCCGCATCCGCATCGCCGTTTTGACGGGCAAACGGAAGGTGTCCCCGAGGTGGGTTTCCTTTACGATGCTAGAAAAAATGGAAGGAGGCCGCACCATGACCGATCGCGAGCCCAGCCGCACCAACGCCCCCGCACCCGGTTCCATCCGCGCAACCTCCCCCGATCGCGCTTCGGCCCCGCGGGCGCTCACGCGACGCTCCTTTCTGATGGGCGGAGGAGCCACCGTTGCAGCCATCATGCTGCCCTGCCTGGGCGTCTTCGACGGCAAGCGCGCCTACGCGCTCGACCCGGATGCCAAAGCCGACGGCGGCGACCCCACCGCCCAGTTCATCGTGCTCTCCGCCTACGAGATAGGCCTGTCCGTCTACGACGTGGACGCGCAGGGCAAAAACGCCCCGGTGCCGGGGGCGAAGGTGTCCATCGCCGCCGCAAGCGACTCGTCCAAGCGGCTCGAGGCCGTAGCCGATGACCTGGGTGCCGTGGTGTTCGACGTCCGCAGCCTGGGAGCCACCGTCGACCTGGGACCCGACGGCGTGCGCTACCGCTTCGAGGGGTCGGTCACCGTGTCCAACGGCGATGGCTACCGCATCTGCACGCTCACCAAGATCCGCGTGGACTCCGGCACGGCGATGGCGCTGCCCTGCTGCAAGATCGACGACCCCTCCATCCCCTATTTCGAGTACCTGTCGTTCAACGGCTGGGACATGCAGTACTGCGACTGCGAGGTGCTGCGCACCGGAGCCGCCTACAACCCCGTCCCCATCACGGGCAAGCTGCATCTGGCGGGCGCGCAAGCCGCGGAGGTGTCGCTGTGGGCACGCACGACCGACGAAGCGGGAAAGCTCGACGGCAAGGCGCTGTTCACCGTGAACGTCGACGTGAAAGGCGGCGTGGGAACGTTCAAGCGCAGCGATCTGTTCCTGAAGCTCGAACCACCCTCCGACGCGCTTCTGCCCAAAGACCGCAGCTTCGAAGTGCACGTAAAGGCGGGCGGCACCACGTACGTGTTCCCGACGAAGCTGACCGCGCAAGACTCGCCGATACCGTTCAAGACGGGCAACGCCGACGTGGTTCCGGAGGTCTCGTTCGGGCAAGCGGGCTCGTCGATGAACATCTTCACGCTGCCGTCGTCGTTCCCGGCGGTGCTAAGGGGCTCGAGCCTCACCTGCTGGGTGCCCACCTTCCCCCTCCAGTTCTACCTAAACCCGCTTGGATACTTCTTTCTGGGGGGCGGAATCTGCATCTCCAAGGAAGGCCAAGGCATCGAGGGCTTCAAGCAGGAGGGCTTTGCGAACGAAACCCGCAAGAGCTTCGACCAGCAATTCGGCGAGCTTGCGGAGCGCTGGAACAGCAAGTACGACGCATACCGCAATATGAAAAGGGGGACCAACCCCGGCACCACGAACAAATTCGGCCATCAGTTCTCCAGCAAAATCGGCATATCGTTCGCGCTCCAAGCCTACATCTCGGCGCAGTGCAACATCCTCGAGAATCCCAACGACATGAAGTTCACTGGCGTCATGGCGGCCATCGTCGACGCCTACGCGTTCGCCCACCTGTGCCAGCAGTTCACCATCGGGCCGGTCCCCTTCTTCATCGCGCTCAACATCTCACTCGATACGCGGCTGTTGTCCCTCTACGCCTCCTGCGAGTCCCCGGCGGGAGACCCCCTCAAGATCAGCCTCGTCCCCTCGGCAACCGGCGCGGGGTGCGTAGCCACCTTCGCCATATCGCCAAGCATAGGCCTCGGACTGGACGGCATGCTGGCGGTGTCGCTGTGCGGAACCGGCCAGATATCCACCTACATCGGCCTGATCTCATGCGAAACGACGCTATCGAGCCCGCGACGACACTTCGTGGTGAGCGCATCGCTTTCCCTCGACCTGGTGCTTCAGGCGCTTATATTCAAATGGAGCGGCAACATCTGGTCGGAGGACTGGCCCCGACTTTACGACAACTGGAAGGCCGACGGCAACGATGCGATCGAAGGCACCTCGATAGCGTCCTGCCCGACCCATCTGGCGCTCGGAGTCGACGCCGACGGCACGGGCATCTACTCCAACGAGGAGCCTGCCGCCCTTGCCGCGGCAGCCGCCGACGGCGACGGGATCGTCTCCCTTGCGGAGTTCGGAAAGCTCGCCACCATCGTCACTTCCGACGAGCTGCTGAAGACGAAGGAGGCAACCGCCACGGCAGTCGCCGGGTTCCAGGCAGCGCCCGCCTCCCAACCCGAGCAGATCGCGGGCGGCCTGCACGCCATCCCGATGGATGTGGTCGACTTGGGAGACGAGGACGCCGAAGGCGCCGACGGCTACCTGTACGCAGACGCCGGCGAGGATCCCGCAGGCGCCTGCAACGGAGTCGCCGGCGTGGGCGGCATCGCCGATGCCGGCGGCATCATGCCGGACAAGGACGTCAAGATCGTCAGCAAGTCGTTCAGCAACCCGCGCGAGAAGGTCATCGTCTACGACGGCGTGACCATCCTGTTCAGGCTCGCAAACGTCGACTACGAGGCGGACGGCGCGCACGTCGGCCGCCCGCGGCTGGTCGCCCAGATCTACAACGACCAGACGGGGCGCTGGGGCCGCCCGAAGGTGCTCGACATCCCCGTCACGGTCCCGGGCATCGACCGCGCCAACATGTTCGACTGCGATTTCGACGTGAGCATGCAGACCAACCCGAACCCCGCTTCGCATCTGTACCAAGGCATCTACGTGAGCTTGGTGAGCACCCTGCGCGAGGACGGGGACACCACCTCGTTCTTCAGCGCCGCCTGCGCCCCGGTGCTCGCGGTGGCCGTGTTCAACCGCGACCTGCGCCGCCTGTCCTCGGTCATGTGGCGCGACGACCCGGGCGCCGCGCGGGCAGGCGCCTACGCGATCACCTGCCCGCGCGTGACGACGGTCGAGCGCGACGGCAACCCCTTCTGCATCGCGATGGCGTACCTACGCCATGCTGCCAGCGACGAGCAGAGCGTGTTCGGCGCCAATGCAAGCACCACCTGCTGCGTCGCCGTGCCCATGGCGGCCAACCTCGTCCACGCCTCCAGCATCGCGGTCGCCCCCACCACGAGCAATCTGACCATTTCGAGCATCAAACCGGCTCCTGCGCAAACCGACGACGACACGGCATCCGCCGCATTCAGCCTGTACTTCACTGCGGGAGGAACGCTGAGCATCACCACGGTCACGCTGGCCATGAGCACGCAGCTCGCGAACGGGGCGCCTGAAGACGAGCTGGATGTGCTTAAAGCTGCCCCCATAACCTTCTCGTTCGTCAACAACATCGGCGGCGTGGAAGACGTCACCGGCATGCAGCCTTGGCCCGGACGCGCGTCGTTCCTCACGCTTTCGAACGGGGATCTGACGGAATGCTCGTTCGACCCCGCGGTTAAGAACGGGACGCTCACCACGCGAACCGTGGGCCCCTCGCGCGCCAAGATGAGCGCGTTCAAGATCAGCGCGAACGGCAACGTGCTGTTCTTCACCGAAAACAAGGAAGGCAAAAGCGCCCAGAACTTCGATGACACGGGCGAACCCACCGACGCGCAAACCGAGACGCGCCACCGCATCATGGCCAGCATCTACGTGGACGAGCTGTTCTCCGAACCGTTCGTGCTGGGCCAGACCGCGCACGCGCTCGACTCCATCGCCGGAGTGTCGGGGAACAGCAGTTACACGTTCATCACCTCCAGCATCATAGACATGGCCAGCAGCATGGCGGACATGTACTACGTGGACATCCCCATCGTCGCCACAGCGACGACGCTGGGCTTCGCGGCGGAAAGCGTCTTCACCCTTCAAGGCGAGGAAGCCTCGTTCACCCTGGTGCTGCGCAACGACGGCAACGTCATCCTAACAGGCTGCCGGGCGACGCTGGTCGATGCGGACACCGGCGAAAATGCGAACAGCGTCCTGCTGAGCTTCGCAGCCGAGAACCTGTGCGCCTCGGCGTGGAACCCCGAGCTTTTCGACGACGCCACCGAAGAGGACATCGCCGCAACCAAGGCGTACGCCGACGATGCGGTGGCAGCGGCGCTGGAAGCAACCGGCATCGAGGGCGCCCACCTGCTTGCGGACCCCGCCGCAGCCGGCGTGCTCCTCCCAGGAAAAACCGCACAGTACCGGGTGACGTTCACGGTACCGGCCAACTGGCATGGCACGAAGAACGTCTACGCCGCTCTGAGCGAGTTCAGCTACAAGACAGTCGTATCGGCGGCACCCGACGGCGAGGAGGTGCGCCCGCTTGACCACCAGGCACCCAGCGACGATCTCCCGCGCGCCGAGTTTGCCGTGCAGGCGAGCGACGAGCCCTTCGACCCCGGGCTGAGCGCGCCGACGGTGGGAATCGTCAAAGACGATGGAAGCGTGACCCCATCCGGCGGCGGAGACGGCACGGGGTCGTTGACGGGGCTTAGCAGCACCGGCGACGGCACGGGGCTGGGCATGCTCGGGCTTGCGGCGGGCGCGGCTGCGGCGGCGTTCACCGCGTACAGCGCCCGCCGGACGGCGCTGGCGCGCGAACGGGAGGACGCGCCCGACGACAGGCCATGACCGGCACCGCTGCGCGGCGCGCGCAGCAGCCCAGCACCGAAGGACTCCGGCAACCGCACGCTGAAACGCACACTGAAACGAGGAACGCGCATGGAAACACGGAAACCAACGGCGAAGGAACCGAACGCCCTGCGGCAGCGCCTGCCCAGAAGAGCGACGGCGCTGGCGCAGGGCGCAACCCTGCTCGTCGCGGCGGCGCTGCTGGCGGCGATCCCCGCGCTCTTCCCCATCGGGGAAGCGAACGCCGAGCCGGACGGCGGCGCTCTGGCAGCAGCCGTCGATGGCGCAGCGGCGCAAAACGGCCGCATCGTGATCGAACCGGGGCAGCCCTTCGATCTGAGCTCCGCCTCCGCCGGGTCCACCGTGTTCATCGGCACATCCGGAACCTACGAGCTTCACGGAACCACCCAGGCGCACCTCGAGATCGAAGCGCAGGGCAACGCCGACATCACGGTGCGCCTGGCGGACGGCACGAGCATCGCCCCTGAGGACAGCAGCACCGACAATAACACGTCCGCGCTGGTCATCAACGCGATCGCAGGCTCCAGCGGCACCCCTCGCATCTCCATCGTCACCGAGGAAGGCGCCCAGGCCAGCCTGAAAGGCGCCAACCGGGGAAGCGGCGTTTCAGTGATGGTCGCGAACACGAACCAGACCGCGCCGCCCGCCACCGAGCCGGTGGTCTCGTTCGACGGGGAAAGCGGCAGCACGCTGCAGGTCTCCAGCGACATGAGCACGGGCATGGCGCTGAGCTCAGCGTCCGGTTCCAACGCCAGCACCGCCGCCGTCGCCATCGCTGGCGGCACCTTCGTCTCCACCGGCTGGGGCCGTCCCGCGATCCTTTGCGGCATTCCGCTGCGGATCACAGGCGATGCCCGCGTGGAGGCGACCAGCGACGGAGAAGCCCCCGCCATCGGCAACGTGTCCGGCAACGCCTCCGTGTCCATCGAGGGCGGTTCCGTGCGGGCGATCACGCACGAGAACGTCCCTGGCATCGGCAGCGTCAGCGGCAACGCGGACGTATCCATCTTGGGCGGCGTCGTCGACTTCCGTTCTGAAGGGTACCGCTACCGGCAGGCGGACACGCCCGCCATCGGCAGCGTGGAGGGCGATGCGACGGTAAGCGTGTCGGGAGGGCTCGTCATCACCGACGATTTGGCGTACGGCACCTTGGTCTTGGGGAGCCGCGAGGGCGATGCCAGCGTGCGCATCTCGGGCGGCACGGTGGATGTCGGGTTCGGCGGGGCGGGCGTCCCCCGCGATAGCGACGGCAAGGGTTCGCTCTCGGTTACGGGCGGATCCTTCACCGGGTTCGCGATGACCGGCGACAGCGCGCCATCCGCGCACGCCACGGACGGATACGGAACCACGGTCCACCGCACATTCGCCGCCCTTGAAAATGCCTCACCCCAAACAGCAGTCACCTCGCTCGATGTCGGCGGAGTGAGCTATAGAACCAACGACCTGCAAACCTCGCTCATCAAATTCAAGGACGACGTGTACCTGTCGGGCGTGATGCTCTGGCTGCCGGCAAACGGCGAGGTGACAGGCGCCATCGATGAGGACGGGAACCGCTACGCCGGCGAGATCCATCCCACCGACCTGTCCTCGCCGCTCGATTACGGCTGGCTTTACTTGACGAGCAACCTGACGCTCGACGTCAACACCGATGCGGGCTACTACGGAAGCGCGCGGGTGCGCAGCGGATCGGACGAGGTCGTCGTGGAGGAGCCGGTCGATCCCAACGAGGACGGGTACACGCTGCGGGGGTTCTTCGATGCACGCGAGGGCGGCACCCTGGTGGTGGACGCGCAGTACCGGCTTGCAGTGAGCGTCGAGGGCTGGACCGACGACGCAGGGCGCTGGACGCGGACGGACGGGCCGTTCACCCTGTTCGCGCAATGGGAGCGCACCTACACGGTGACGTTCGACGCGAACGCGCCCCGGACGGCAAGCACGGCGGTTTCAGGCTCGATGGCGAACATCGAACCGGCTGTGGGAACGACGCAAAAACTAACCGCATGCGGCTTTACCCTGCCGGGATATGCGTTCGCGGGCTGGAACACCGCACCCGACGGGAGCGGGACGCCCTACGCCGACGGCGCCGAGGTGCTTGACCTCGCCGAAGGCGGCGAGACCGTGACCCTCTATGCCCAATGGAAACCGCTTTCCTACACGGTGTCGTTCGAAGACGGCCAAGGCGCCAGCGGCCAGGTGGCGGCGCAAACGCTCGTATTCGACCGCTCCGCCCCGCTCGAAGCCAACGCGTTCTCCGCCCCGACGGGCGCCGTCTTCTTGAGCTGGCGCGACGACGTAACGGGGAAGCTGTACTCCGACCAAGCGCAGGCGGTGAACCTTTGCGAGATCAACGAAGACGGAAGCCTTGCCGGGCACGCGTTGACCGCGCAGTGGGCCAACAACGCCGTCACGCTGACCATCACGCGCGACAGCGCACCTGTGACGCTCGACAGCCCGGAAGATTCGATCGAGCTCATCCCCGAAGCCGGCGGAACCCCGGTCGATGGGTTTTCCGCCGATGACGGCAGTCCTGGAACGTACTTCCTTGAGAACATCGAACCCGGCACCTACGGCATTAACATCAACAACGGAGGCGATGCCGGCGGCGCACTGCCAACTGGCGGAATGACGGTGGCCGTGGAAGCCGGCGCCCCCGCCGCACTGTCCCTCGAATACGCAACCGTCGAAGCCGAAACGCAAGGTGGCGGGATCGCCGCATGGATCAGCGGCCCCGGCGTTACCGAACGCGTTGTGCGCGTAGGGGACACGGTGAGTGCCAGCTGCGGCGCCGACGCCGCCAACGGCTACGTGTTCGACGGATGGAGCTGCCAGGGGGTCGCGCCCTCGGGATTCGACGCAGGCTCCCAGGACCTGGCGGGCATGACGATCAACGGGCCGGTCACGCTTACCGCCCATTCCCGCCCCGCCGCCTACACCGTCGCCTTCGACGCCAACGGCGGCGAAGGCCAGATGGCGGATCAGGAGATGACCTGCCACGAGACGTGCGCGCTCGACCCCTGCGCGTTTCGACGGGACGGCTACGCTTTCGCCGGCTGGAACACGGCAGCGGACGGCAGCGGGACGTTCTACGCCGACAGCGCCGAGGTGGCCGACCTCGCCCTGACCGACGGCGCCGCCGTAACGCTGTACGCGCAGTGGGCGGCGCGCTACACGGTGGCCTTCGACGCCAACGCGCCGGAGGATGCAAGCACGTCCGTTACGGGATCGACCTCCGCGCTTTCGATGATCGCCGGACAGCCGAGCAACCTGCCCGCATGCGGCTTCGCCCTGCCGGGATACCGGTTCGCAGGCTGGAACACCGCCGCCGACGGCAGCGGGGATGCCTATGCCGACGGCGCCAAGGTGGTCGACCTTTCCACCGAAGCCAAGGCGACGGTGACGCTCTACGCCCAATGGAAGCCGCGTTCCTACACGGTCGAGCTGCTCTTGGCGGGCGATGACGGAACGATGACCCCTTTGCGCAGCATCGATGCGACGTTCGACGAACCGCTTACCCTGCCGGACGAAGCGGAGGGGATTCCCGACGGCAGGGTGCTGCTGGGATGGGAGACGCTGGGGTTCGGGTCGTTCTACCGCGCGGGATCGCAGGCGGCCAACCTCTGCACGCTTGGTGCCGACGGCACGCCCGTCGGCACCAAGCTCTACGCGCGCCTTGGCAGCGCGGAAGCGTTCTACCTGGTCATGGAGAACGACGGCTCCCCCGTCGTTCTCGAGGATCCCGCAAGCGAAATCGAACTGGTTTCCGGATCGGGCACCTCGTTCATCGGGGGTTTCACGATGGTCGAGCCCGGCATCTACAGCATAAGCAGCATCCCGCCGGGCGCTTATTCCCTGGCGATCGAAGGATGGAGCACCGAAGGCGAAGCCGCCATCGTCGGGGAAGACGGCGGCGGCAGGATCGTGCTTGCGTACTGCACCGTGGAGGCGGCGGCAGAGGAGCACGCCGAGGCCTGGCTCGTCGATCCCGCGGCCGGCGAGCCCGTAGACCGGATCGAGCGGGTGCCGATTGGTTCCGCGATAGAGATAGGAGCGTCGACGGAGACGGGCTACGCGTTCGAAATCTGGACGGCCATCGGCGCCGCCCCTGCATGGGAAAACGACGATCCCTCGCAGGCAAGCCAAACGATCACGGCGAACGGGCGCGTGCTCTTGGAAGCGCACCCTGCGGCGAACCGCTACCGGGTGCTTTTCGATGCGAACGGCGGTACAGGGACGATGGAGCCGCAGGATATGGTGTACGGCGAACCGCAGCGTCTTTTCGATTGCGCGTTCGCTCGCGAAGGCTTCTCCTTCGCCGGATGGAACACCGAAGCGGACGGCAGCGGAACCGTCTACGCCGACGGCGCCGAGGCGATCAACCTCTCCGCAGAAAACGGCGCGACCGTGACGCTGTACGCGCAGTGGACCGCAAACCCGGCGCCCGGCCCCGATCCGGACCCCGATCCTGACCCGGACCCCGCGCCGGATGATCCGGACGATAACGCGACGGACGGCCAGGAGACGGCGGCCAAGCGGCTCGCGGGCACCGGCGACGCAGCCGCGCCCTTGGCGGCAACCGCCGTCGCGGCCGCGATCGCCGCAGGTGCGGGCAGCGCCTATGCCTGGTGCAGAAGGAGAAGAGGCCGCTAGACCGTGCAAGCAGCTTGGCCGCGTCCCGCGACCGGGTGCGTTGGCCGACGTCTGGCCGGGACGGCTTCCTAGCCGTCTCGGCCGCGCCCCGACCGGGCGCTTCCCGCCAAGGAGGCTCCCCTTCCCCGCCCCTCCCGTCGCGGGGCGGCCTACCAGTTCGTCACGTCGCCCGACTGATCCAGGCTCACCGGTTCGCTCATGACCGACGGCGCCGCCTTCGCCAACACTTGGAAGAAATCCTTGGTGCGCGCGGGGATCTCGCGGATGTCGTACCAATCCTGCTTGGCGTACTGATGGTAGTCGCTGGGAACACCCACGGCCTCCATCCCCAGCCCCTTCGCCGCGTACAGCGCCCGGTACAGGTGGTAGGTCTGCGTCGCCACCACGATGCGCTCGGCGCCGAACACATGGCGCGCGCGGTACATGGTCTCGTAGGTGGAGAAACCCGCATGGTCGCAGAACACGTCCTCGCTGGGCACGCCCTGCGCCACGGCATAGCTCTTCATCGCCCAGCATTCGTTGTAGGAGGCGTCGCCGTTGTCGCCACTCATGATGATCTTCGGCGCAGCGCCTGCGAAATACAGCTGGACGGCATCGTCCAGACGGTCTTCCAAGATACCCGAAGGCGTGCCGTCGGGCAGCACCGACGCGCCCAGCACCACGATCGCATCCGCGTCGTAGGCAGCGGCGGTCTGAGCGTCCACGATGTCGCCCCGCGTGCTGAGGATCACCGCCGCGTTGGTGCCCACCAGCACCAAGACCGCGGCTATCGCGAGGGTGAGCAGCGCCCCGAGCACCTTCCGCGCCGCCTTAAACATGTGTCTGTCCGTTCGGTTCAAGCATGCCGTCGATGATAGCAAAGGGCAGCGGGAGCCTTCGGGCGTTCACCAAGCCCCCGCCGAAAATGAAGCGCACCTCCATAAGCCCGGGTGAGCACGCCAGAACCGGAGAAGCCTATTCGAACCGCTCCACGAAATGCTTGATGATGGCGGCGCTGGTGGGGGTGCACAGCTCGCCTTCGCCCAGCTCCTCGCAGACAGGAATGCCCGTATCGAGGATGGCCCTCGTCGCAGGCGCGGGGATGGGCAGCTCGCCATGCGCGCACACCACCGTGCCGCTGCCGGTCTGCACCGGGGTGGCGGAGATGCCGTCGGGATCCAGCAGCTCTATCGCCAGGCAGATCTCGCACACGCAGCGGATCGCCTCGCCGTTGCCCACCTCGTGGAAGTGGGTGCGCTCCACCGGGCACCCGTGCACCGTCGCCTCGGCGTTCGCCAGGATGCCGTAGACGGCGCGCATGTCGGCCTTCACGCGATCGCTCGCATCGAGCGCATCGATGGCGGCGTCCACCTCGCCGATGTCATGATGATGCCGCTCGGGAACCCCCGCGGCCGCCGTGGCGGCATCGAGCCGCGCCCGCTGCTCGTCGGACAACCTCCCCCGCAGATCGGCGAGGATATGCTGCCGCGTGGCGTTCTGAGTGAGATCGAGATGAAGCACAGCCATGTGCGATCCTTCCTTGTCTAGTTGATCGATTCTTCGCCGTTGCCAAATGCGGCGAAGAAACTCCCCCGAGCCGTCGCCGCTGGGGAGGGGGTTCGTGCTCAAACAGTCCTGAGCTCGCTCAAAAGCGCCCATCCGCCCGCTCGGGCGGGAAAAGTGTTTGCCAACAGTCCACAGGACTGTTGGCCGTGCGGAACTGCGCGCGAACCCCCTCCCCAACGGCGACGGCATGACTGTTTAACAGCCCAGATGATTGATCAAGCTGGCCTGGTATCCCGCTCCGAAGCCGTTGTCGATGTTCACCACGGAAACGCCCGACGCGCACGAGTTCAGCATCGCCAGCAGCGCCGCAACGCCGCCGAACGAGGCGCCGTAGCCGATGCTGGTGGGCACCGCGATCACCGGGCAGGATGCCATGCCGCCCACCACGGAGGCAAGCGCGCCCTCCATGCCCGCAACCGCGACGATGACTTGGGCCGATGCGATGTCGTCGGCGTGCGCGAGCAGCCTGTGCAGCCCGGCGACGCCCACGTCGTACAGGCGCTGCACCTCGTTGCCCAGCGCCTCCGCCACCAGCGCCGCCTCCTCGGCGACGGGCAGGTCGCTCGTGCCGGCAGCGGCAACGACGACGGTGCCGTTGCCGTCGGGCTCGGGCGCGCCGCCCACTAAGGCGATGCGCGGGATCTCGTGGTAGACGAGTTCCGCGGCGTCTTCGGGAGCGAGCAGCTTGCGGACCCCATCGGCCTTTTCCGGATCCAACCGCGTGATGAGCACCCGGTTCTGCCCGGCGGTGCGCATGCTGCGCACGATGCCGGCGATCTGCTCCGCCGTCTTGCCAGCGCCGTAGACCACCTCGGCGACGCCTTGGCGGATGCCGCGCTGAAGATCCACTTTCGCGTACCCTAGGTCTTCGAACGGAGCCGTCTTCAGCTTGATCAGCGCATCGTCGGGCGCGATATCGCCCGACGCCACGCGTTGCAGCAGCTCGCGCGCTTCACGTTCCTCCATCGATCCGCTCCCTCCTCGCGCCTACCGGCGCTCCATCCAGCCGACAGCACCCTCGCCCCACGGGCGCCTGCCGCCTTCCACGCCGCGCTCGCGCGCCACCTGCGCCAACGACGCTTCCGTGAGCCGCTCGCCTTGCGCGACCGCCGTCGCCAAACACGAGAAACTGGGCTTGTCGGCGGTAGCCACGCCCAGCGCCCGCGACGCGGCCCGCACGTCGTCCTTCGTCATGCCCGCTCGGCGAAGCGGCGACACCGCGCCCAGCTCGGCGAGCGCGCGAAACCCGGGGCGCCGCGCCGGATCATCCGACGCGTTCGTCCCATCGACCAGCGTATCGTATCCATCGCGCGCAGCAGCATCGCGCACCGCGCCCAAGATGAACCGCTTGCACCGATAGCAGCGATCGGGCGGGTTCGCGCAGATTTCGTCCTGCGAAAGGATGTCCAGCTCCAGCACTGAAAACGCCACCCTCGCCTCGGGGTGGCGGCTTCGCACCTCGTCGAGCACGCGCCGCGCATCCTCCAGCTCGAAGTCGGCCTGGAATGCCGTCTTCACGCAGTAGGCGCCCACCTCGCATCCCGCTTCCACGGCGGCCGTCAGCAGGAACGACGAGTCGCAACCCCCCGAAAACGCCAGCGCGAGCTTCGGCGTGCGCGCGAAGAACGCCTCTAAAGGCTCGGCGCCCAGCGCCTGCCCTTCACCTGCCATATTCCCACCTGCAGCGCCCGCCATGTTCGAACCTCCTTGGCCCCCACTTTACAACCTGGAGCGAACTCCAATACAACAGCTGCCTCGCGGTCCTCTGCGAAGACCCCGATTAACGGATATTTTGGATATTCGAGGCAATTATTTCGATAGTTGGGGAAATTGCGGGCATTCCGGCGCTCCGCCCTGCGTTCCAAGCTCCATCAGCACGGATCACCTTCCGACTGGCTTTAAAATCTCCTGTTCAAAACTATTCCGAATTTGGAATAGTTTGAGAACGGCACGGCTTCGCTCCTCCTATCGGGCCGCAGAGGGCGTTTCCGACCCCAACTTTCGCATTTTTTGGCTGAAATATCCAAAATATCCGTTAATTGGGGTCGCGAGCCGATTCCGATCAACGCCCTTCGCCTGATGCGAGAGCTCCGACCCGGAAGACGGGCCCGGGCCCTACACGTTGAACTTGAAGTGCATGACATCGCCGTCCTGCACCACGTACTCCTTGCCCTCCTGGCGCAGCTTGCCGGCGTCGCGGCAACCCTTCTCGCCTCCCAGCTCGACGTAGTCCTCGTACGACGCCGTCTCTGCCTTGATGAAGCCGCGCTCGAAGTCGGTATGGATGACGCCTGCCGCCTGCGGCGCCTTCGCGCCGATGGGGATCGTCCAGGCGCGCGTCTCGGTCTCGCCGCGGGTGAAGTAGCTCTGCAGCCCCAACAGGCGGTACGCCTCGCGCACCAGGCGCGCCAAGCCGCTTTCCTCAAGGCCCATGGCCTCCAGGTACTCCTTGGCTTCCTCGGGGTCGAGCTCGGCAAGGTCGGCCTCGACCTTCGCGGAGATGGGCACCGGCGTGCAGCCGTCGATCTCGGGCAGGTCGGCGTCGAGCTGGTCCTCGTCGACGTTGGCGATGTAGAGCATGGGCTTCATCGTCAGCAGGTGCAGCTCGTAGATGGCGTCGACCTCCTCCTCGGAAAGGTCGAGCGTGCGTGCGCGATGGCCCTCGTTGAGCCCCTCGAGCACCTTCTTGGCGGCAGCGAGTTTGGCGGCGCCCGCCTTGTCGCGCTTGGCCTCCTTCTCAAGACGCGGGATGGCCTTCTCGATGGTTGCCATGTCGGCCAGGATCAACTCGGTCTTGATGGTCTCCACGTCGCTTTGCGGGTCCACCTTGCCGGCCACATGCACCACATCGGGATCGCTGAAGAAGCGCACGACCTCGCAGATCGCGTCGGTCTCGCGGATGTTCGCGAGGAACTGGTTGCCCAAGCCCTCGCCCTGCGATGCGCCCGCCACCAGGCCGGCGATGTCGACGAACTCCACCGTCGCCGGCACGATGCGCGCCGGGTGGTCGATCGCCGCCAGCGCATCCAGGCGCGCGTCGGGCACCGGCACCACGCCCACGTTGGGCTCGATGGTGGCGAAGGGATAGTTGGCGGCAAGGCCGCCCTTGTTGGTCAAAGCGGTGAACAGCGTGGACTTGCCCACGTTAGGCATGCCCACGATACCGATGGAAAGCGACATGGGGTCTTCCTTCTAGCGTAGCCTCTCGTTGAGCGGCGCAGCATGCAAAGCGCCGCATACCGAACCGCCCTATGATACCGCACCCGGCAGCGCGCCGTCCGCTCCATCGCCGGAAAAGCGGAACCGGCCCGCGCGATGCGAGCCGGTTCCAAAAGGAAGGGAAAAGAGACGCCGTCCAGCCAAGCGCCCGCAGGCGGAGGGAGGGGCGGGGTTCGCGCGCAGTTCCGCAGCCCTCCTTGAACGCGATCGAAGATCGCGTTATCCAAAGGGCGAGGACTGTTTGAGCACGAATCTCGCCCCTCCCTCCGCCCTGCGGGCCGTCCCCCCCCGCCCCCCCGGGGCCGGCAAACCGCGTACCCCAACCCACAACAAAAGTGACGGGCCCCGCCCCCGCCGCCCACACCCACCCGGGCCGGAACCCCCCCCCCCCC
>URRZ01000033.1 GCA_900550385.1 uncultured Coriobacteriaceae bacterium
ACGAGCCGGACGCTTTCGTTTCCGGCAAATCATTTTTCCCGGCACGGACAAACGGAAAAATCGCTAACTTGAAACCGTAAAAACAGACGAGACATGATAACGCACAATACGGAAAAACAACGGTTCGAACGAACCGAAAACGGACTGACAGCCGTCGTCGAATACCGCCGGAACGAAGAAGAGATCGAGTTGACGCATACTTTCGTTCCTCCGGCCTTGGAAGGGCAGGGGATCGCGGCCTCTCTCACCCGGGCCGCCCTCGAATACGCGCGCGCCGAAAACCTGCGGGTCCGGCCGATCTGTTCCTATGCCAGAGCCTACATCCGCCGCCACCCCGAGTACGACGATCCGGCGCGATAGCCGGAGTCCCCGGATTACGGTCGCCCGGCCCCGGCTAAAACGTCTTCGCGCTCCTGCGAGTCGAAGAACCGGCGGAAAAAGAGCATGTGATACTCGACGGCCTCGCGCCAATAATCGTGCGTATGCCCGCCGGGCCGGACGATATACTCGTGCGATATGTGTCTGTACAGCATCCGCTCGTGCAGCAGCCGATTGACTTCGAAAAAGTAATCCTCCGTTCCGCAGTCGATCACGATGGCCAGTTGTCCGGGCTGCAGGCTGTAATCGACAGGCCGGGCCTCCTTGGAAGCGACTTCCCGGTTACGGTCCGTGAACGGCACGACGCGATACAACTGCTCGATCACCGTATGCTCGTCCCACAAGTGCGGATTTTCGGAATAGGGTCCGAGCTGCTCGCTGATCTTCCAATTGTTCGGGAAAGGCCGAATGTCGACGCCGCCGCTCATCGATCCGCACGCTCCGAAAACGCCGGGATGCCGGAACGCGAGCCACAGCGCGCCATGACCGCCCATGCTGTATCCCGTGATCGCCCGTCCGCACCGCGAGCGAATCGTTCTGTAAAGAGAGTCCACACAGCCCACCAACTCCGTACTCACATAAGTTTCATACCGGCTTCTCGGATCGACCGGACTGTCCCAGTACCAGCTCGAAGCGCCGTCCGGACAAACGATGATCGTCCCGTACGCCGTAGCCGTGCGGGGAAGTTCGGGTTTGGTTTTACGCAGCCAGCTATCGTAACGGTTATTGTAGCCGTGCAACAGGTAAACGACCGGATAGCGGCGGGCCGGATCGGCCTCGTATCCTTCGGGAAGAATCACCAGATTCTTGACTTGCTTGTCCATCGAAGGGCTATACACGCTGACGGTGTCTACCCGTTGAGCGCGAGCCGGAATCCAGCCCGTAAAAAGCGCTGCCATCCACACGATCCAAAGCCGGAACGAAACGCTTCGACAAAAGTTTTTGCGATATTTCATGTTTCTTGCTGTCAATCGCCCGCAAAAATAGCGAATCGAAAGATAAACGAATCGACTCGCCCGATAAAATCCTGCACGCCGTACGGTAAAAAATCGAAAGCCCATATCGAATCAAAGCCATGTCCGCGAACGGACCTCCGAGAACACGAACCGCAATAAAAACGCAGAAGTGCGCCCCCCGCCGGGCGGGCGGGCGAACCGGGCCGCCGCTGCGGCCGCCCCCGGCACCCGATTTTCACGCGATCCCGGGGGCTTGCGTACCGAAGTACGCGGCGCCCCCGCGATCCCGCGAAACTCGGGTGCCGGGGGCGCCCTCGCTGTCGCTACGAACGTGCTGCGGCATTTTAATTGCCCTCGCTGACTTCTTTCCAACCTGTGAGTGCAGATGGCTGCAGTTTCGCCCGGGAAGCGCCTTGCTTTCCGGGCTTTTAGCATGAATGACGAAATGGGAGGTCCGTCCATGGCGAATGAGCCGTTGTTCCTGGGGATCGACGTTGGGTCGACCGCATCCAAATGCGTGATAGTCGACGCGGATGGCGCCATGGTCGGCCATGGGCTGGCGGCGTCGGGCGCCGGCACCGAGGGGCCGAAGAACGCCGTGGCCGATGCGCTTTCCAGCGCGGGCACCACGATGGACGGCATCGCGGCATCGTGCGCCACCGGCTACGGCCGCAACCTCATGGACTGGACCGACGGGCAGATGTCCGAGCTCTCCTGCCACGCGAAGGGCGCGGCTCATCTGTTCCCGGGCGTCCGCACGGTCATCGACATCGGCGGCCAGGATGCCAAGGTGCTGTCCATCTCCAAGGACGGTGAGCTGGAGAACTTCGTCATGAACGACAAGTGCGCCGCCGGCACCGGCCGCTTCCTGGACGTGATGGCGTCCATCTTCGGTTGCAAGGTGTCGGACCTTTCGGGCTACGACGAGCGCTCCACCGAGGTGGCGCCCATCTCGTCGACCTGCACGGTGTTCGCCGAATCGGAGGTCATATCGAAGCTGGCGGAGGGCGTGCCCATCCCCAACATCGTGGCGGGCATCCACACATCGGTCGTCGAGCGCACGGCGGGCCTTGCTCGCCGTTTGGGCGTGAAGCAGCCGGTGGTCATGACGGGCGGCGTGGCGCTGAACGCCCGCCTGCGCCAGCGCTTGGCGGACAAGCTGGGCTGCGAGATCCAGACCAACGAGAACTCGCAGCTCGTCGGCGCTTTGGGAGCCGCCCTGCATGCGCGCGAGGCGCATCGGGCGAGCTGATCGGACGGATGTCGGGGGGACCGCCGTTCATGGAGGTGACAATGAGCCTGCAACCCGAGGAGACCGTGGCGACGCCGCCGTATTCCGTCGCGCGGTTCATATGCGAAGGATACGCCGAGGACCCTTTCAAGCAGATGGTGGTCGGCGTCAACGAGGGCATCACGTATGCCGAGGCCTACCGCCGCATGATGGCGCTGGCGGGCTATCTGCAGTCCGAGTGCCAGGTGGGGGAGGGCGATGCCGTCATGGTCGCCGCCCCGAACATCGTCTCCTACTTCGCGCTGGTCGGCGCCGTCCAGCTGGCGGGCGCCAACGTCGCGCTGATGTCGCCGACGGTCGAGCGCGCCGAGTTCCAGGGCATCTACGACCGCGTGCGCCCGAAGGCGGCGCTCGTCAGCACGGCGGCGCATTGCGCCTTCGCGGCGGAATGCTCGCCCCAGACGAAGGTCATGACGGTCGGCTGCGAGGTCGAGGGCGTCCCCTCGGTTGAGGGCGCATGGCGCTCCTCCGCCCCGTGGAGCACGCCGCATTATGGCGACGATCCCATCTTCGTCCTGTTCACCTCCGGCTCCACCGGCACCCCCAAGGCGGTCCAGCTGCGCGGCTCGGCGTTCTGCCGCCATGCCGGCGAGCTCGTGCCGGCGCTCAAGATCCGGAAGGGCGAGGTGTTCTTCATCCCGGTTCCCTTCGCGCACGTGTACGGCGTCGTCGCCATGCACGCCGCGCTGTCGATGCACGCCACGGTGGCGACGATGGTGAAATACCGGCCCGAGACGGCGCTCTCGCTCATCAGCTCCACGCGGGCGAGCGTGTACATGGGCGTGTCGACGATGTATTTGCGCGAGCTGCGCGAGAACCAGGACGGCGAATGGGACATCAGCTGCCTGCGCGCCGGCTTGGTGGCGGGCGCCACCAGCCCCCTCGCCGTGTTCGAGGAGTACCAGCAGCGCTACGGCGCCATCCTGGTGAACTCCTACGGCATGACCGAGACCGCCGCGACGCTCACGGTCGCCTCGCTCGACGACAGCGTCCGCGACCGCGCCGCGTCGGTGGGCCGCGCCATCAAGGGCGCCGAGGTCCGCACGGCGCCGCTGGAGCGGACGGCCGACGGCCAGCTGGCGTGCCCGTACCCGCAAAGCCCCGAAGGCGGCTGGCAGCGCGGCGAGCTGGTGTGCAAGACGCCCTCGCTGATGGACGGCATCATCGGGTTCGACGGATCGCTCACGCTGCCGCTCGACGCTGAGGGATGGCTGCATTCCGGCGACATCGGCTGGGTGGACGAGCGGGGCTACGTCTGGGTCGACGGGCGCGTGAAGGACATGATCATCCGCGGCGGCATCAACATCTATCCCGCCGAAGTCGAGAACGCCTACCAGGACAATCCGCAGGTCGCCGAGTGCTGCCTGGTGGGGTATCCCGACCCCGATTTGGGCGAGCGCACCTGCCTGTGCGTCATCCTCAACGAGGGATCCGACCCTTCCGCCTTCGAGATGCGCGAGTACGCCAAGGGCCGCATCGAGAAGTGCAAGATACCCGACGTCGTGGTGAAGATGGAAGACTTCCCCCGTTTGGGCAATGGTAAAATCGACAAGAAGGCGCTGGGAGCCGAAGTGGAGGGTATGCTCTGCCCGAAGGCGTAGGCCCCGCTTTTTCGTCCCGTCATCCGAGGAGGCGCGATCCGCCATGATCTCCATCGAGCTGTCGCCCGAGCAGAAGGCCGCCGTATCCGCCGTCGACGAGTTCTGCGACGAGCACTTCACCGAAGAGCATATCAAGCAGTGGTGCAAGTCGCGCGGCGTCCCGCGCACGGTGTACAACGCGTTCTACGCAAGCCCGCTGGGGGCGTACTGCCTCCCCGAAAGCGCCGGGGGCCGCGAATGCACGCTGGCCGAGAAGGCGACGGTCATCGCCCGCCTGTCGCGACGCGCCGGCGCGACGCTGCCGTTCCTCAGCGACATGCTGTCCATGGTGCTGCTGAGCAGCATGCGCGAGATCACGCAGCAGGAGGTGGCGGCCGAGCTGCTCACGAAGAGCGGGCATGTGATGTTCTCCGAGGCGTTCACCGAAGCGCGCGCGGGCTCCGACGCCTCCGCCGTCCAGACCATCGTGACCATGGAGGCGGACGGCATGTTCCTGTATGGCGAGAAGTCGTTCGTCAGCGGCGGCCAGTTCTCGCCCGAAGCGCTGGTGCTGGCGCGCGACCCCGTCAACGGCCGCGCCGACGGCGGCCTGTCGCTGTGGCTGGTGCCCATCGATTCGCCCGGCGTCTCCACCTTCCCGCTCGAGACCGTCGGGCAGGCGATGCTCGCCCCCGCCACGTTGAAGTTCGACCATGTCCTTCTGCGCCCCGAGCAGCGCATCCAGACGGACGGCAAGCTCGACGCGATGCTGAAGCGCCAGTACGAGCTCGGCCGCGTGCTGGTGTGCGCCTCGAGCATGGGCATGGCGATGGCGGCGATGGACGACGCCTTGGACCACGCCAACGATCACATGATCAAGGGTCAGGCGCTGGGCACGTTGCCGCAGATCCGCGAGAAGCTGGCCGACATGGAGGTGCGCAACCGCGCGATGTGCGGGCTGGTGTACCAGGCCGCCAACTCCATCGACGCCAAGCTGGAGCGCAGCCACCTCGATTGCGCCCTGATGAAGCGCGCGGTGCCGCGCATGGCGACCGAGATCGCCTCGGAGGCGCTGCAGATCCTCGGCGGGCGCGGCTACACCGAGCAGACGCGCGTCGGCCGCATCTGGCAGGACTGCCGCGGCAACCAGATCGCCCAGGGCACCGACGAGGTGATGGTGCACCTCATCGCGAAGTCGCTGATGGCGAACCGCGCCGCCGAACGCCGCGCCGACGAGGAGCGCATGGCGGCCGCGCAGGCCGAATAGGCTCGCCGCCGTCGTTTTCCCGGCTGCGACCCCTGCATCGCCTGCGCCGTGGGCGCTTGCCGGTGCCTCGTGCACGATTCGGATGCCGGAAGATGTACGAACCGCCCCGCTTACCGGGCGTAAAGGCATGTGACGGCGTTTTCGGTACAAAAGCCTGTTTTGTCCAAACAAAACGAGAAAACCCCTTCCTATAATCGCTTCAGAGAAGAGTGCGGCTCGATGCAGGCGAGCTCTTCGGGAGTGGACACAAGGTCCGAATCCGCGCGATGCGCGGGCTGCGTGCGGCCGATGCGACGGGGAGTATCCGCAAGACGCCGCGCGCTGGGAAGAAAGGTTAGGCACTTATGAAGATCGTTGTACCTTGCAAAGTGGTTGCCGACGACCAGGACATCGTCGCTGCATCCGACGGCTCGCTCGATTTCAGCAAGGCGAAGCTGGTCATCTCCACGTATGACCTGAACGCCATCGAGTGCGCCGCCCAGCTGGCCGCCGCCAACGAGGGCTCTTCCGTGAAGGCCGTCAGCGTCGGCTCCGCCAAGATCGGCGCCGACTCCAAGCTGAAGAAGAACATCCTGGCCCGCGGCGTCGACGAGCTGTTCATGACCGCCGACGACGCCTGCGCCGACCTGGACGCGTTCGCCACCGCCGCCGAGCTGAAGAAGCTGGTCGAGAAGGCCGGCGGCTTCGACCTGATCGTGTGCGGCGACGGCTCCGCCGACCTGTACGCCAAGCAGACCGGCGTGCAGCTGGCGGCCGCCCTGGACGTGCCCTACCTCTCCGAGGTCATCGCCGTCGAGGCGGCGGGCGACAAGGTCGTCTGCAAGCGCCAGCTGGCCGCCGAGGTCGAGACCGTCGAGGTCCCGCTGCCCGCCGTCATCGCCGTGTCCCCCGACGTGGCGCTGCCCCGCATCGCCGGCATGAAGGACATCCTGGCCGCCGGCAAGAAGCCCCAGACCGTCGAGGCCGCCGACGCCCCCGCCGCCGCCGTGGTGGAGACCGTCGCCGTGAAGGCCCCCGAGCAGGCCGACCGCAAGTGCCAGGTGCTCGAGGACGTGGATGAGTTCATCGCCGCCGTCAAGGCCGCGCTGTAGGGAAAGGACAAGCGAAACATGAAGGCTTTCGTCATTGCTGAGACCGAAAACGGCGCCCGCGAGCTGTGCGCCGGCGCCCGCACCCTGGCCGACGAGGTCGTCCTGGCCATGGTCGGCGCCCCCGTCACCGGCGCCGCCGACAAGTGCCTGACCGTCGCCGTCCCCGAGGGCGCCGTCGCCGACGACGCCTACGTGACCGTGAACGCGGCGTTCGACGCCGAGGGCGCGGGCGTCGTGCTCGCCGAAGCCGCCCCGCGCATCCTGTCGCTGGTCGGCCGCCTGGCGGCCCATGTGGGCACCGCCGCCATCACCGACGCCCAGTCCATCGTGGACGGCGTCGCCACCAGCATGTACTTCGGCGGCGCGGGCGTCCGCGAGGCCAAGGCCGTCGGCGACGTCGCCGTCTACACCGTGGGCGCTGGCACCTTCGACGCCGCTGCCGCCACCGGCACCGACGCCGTGGAGGAGCTGGCCTGGCAGGCTCCCGCCAAGGCCATGGTCAAGACCGGCACCGAGCAGCTGCCCCCGTCGGGCGTGAACCTGCAGGGCGCCGACGTCGTCGTGGGCTGCGGCCGCGGCTTCTCCGCCGAGGACGACCTGCAGATGGCCCGCGACCTGGCCGCCAAGGTCAACGGCGAGCTGGCCTGCACCCGCCCCCTCACCGAGGGCGTCGACTGGTTCCCGCGCGAGGCGTACCTGGGCGTCTCCGGCCAGATCATCGCCCCCCGCGTGTACTTCGCGCTCGGCCTGTCCGGCCAGATGCAGCACATGGTGGGCGTCACCAAGGCCGGCACCATCGTCGCCATCAACAAGGACAAGAACGCCCCGGTGTTCAAGCAGTGCGACCTGGGCCTGGTCGGCGACCTGAAGACGGCGCTGCCCGCCCTTACGGCGGCTCTGTAGCCTCTTTCGCCGGGATGCGAAAGAGGGGCAATTTCTTTCGCATCCCGGAAACCCTCGCTGACGCTACGAACGACCTGCGAGTTCAGCGAGCCAATGTGAAAAAGTGACTGTCCCTTTTTCGCATCCCTAAGACGAGAATCCCTGAAGGAAAGGAGCGATGATGTCCGAAGCCGATTTCGACGTCATCGTGGTCGGCGCCGGCTGCGCCGGCTCCGTGGCGGCCTACGTCGCCGCGTCCGCCGGCAAGAGCGTGCTCATGGTCGAGCGCGGCAACTACGCCGGCGCCAAGAACATGACGGGCGGCCGCATCTACGGCCATGCCCTCAAGGAGGTCTTCCCCGACTTCGAGCAGGAAGCCCCCCTCGAGCGCAAGATCACCCATGAGCGCATCGCGCTGATGGACCATGACTCCGCCATGACCATCGACTTCACCAGCCCCGAGCTCGCCCGCGAGGGCGCCGACAGCTACTCGGTGCTGCGCGGGCCGTTCGACCAGTGGCTGGCCGAGAAGGCCGAGGAAGCCGGCGCCGAGGCCATCTACGGCATCCCGGTCGAGGAGCTCATCAAGGATGAGTCGGGCCGCGTCGTCGGCGTGCGCGCCGGCGAGGACGAGATCACCGGCCAGGTGGTCATCCTCTGCGAGGGCACCAACTCCATGCTCGCCGAGCGTTGCCTGGGCAACCCCCGTCCCAAGGCCAACCAGATGGCCGTGGGCATCAAGGAGACCTTCGAGCTGCCTGCCAGCCAGATCGAGGACCGCTTCCTCACCCCCGAGGGCGAGGGCGCCGCGATGCTGTTCGTGGGCGATTGCACCGCAGGCCACGTGGGTGGCGGCTTCATGTACGCCAACAAGGAGTCCATCAGCCTGGGTTTGGTCGCCACCATCTCCACCACGGCGGCGCAGGACACCCCCATCTACCAGATGATGGAGGACTTCAAGAACCACCCGATGGTCGCTCCCATGATCAAGGGCGCTAAGATGGTCGAGCATTCCGGCCACATGGTTCCCGAGGGCGGCTACAACATGATCCCGACCTACATCTTCGACGGCTGCCTGCTGGCAGGCGAGACTGCGGGCTTCTGCATGAACCTGGGCTACCAGGTGCGCGGCATGGACTTCGCCGTGGCTTCCGGCCGCATGGCCGCCGAGGCCGCCTGCGAGGCCATCGATGCGGGCGACACCTCCGCGGCGGGCCTGGCCTCCTACAAGCAGAAGCTGGAGTCCTCGTTCGTCATCCAGGACCTGAAGACCTTCCAGGCGTGGCCTGCCACCATGGAGCACTGGGATCGCATGTTCACCGAGTACCCCACCATGGTGCGCGAGGTGTTCAACGGCCTGTTCTGCGTCGACGGCAAGCCCCAGCAGCACCTGGCCAAGCGCATGATGCCCATCATCAAGAAACGCGGCCTGTTCAGCCTGTTCAAGGAGATCCGGAAGGCGGTGAAGGCGCTGTGAAGCCTGTGAAAGAGATCACGGTCAACGTCGACGAGCTCCTGAGCGTCAACAAGTACGAGGTCGACGAGGAGAATGCGCACATCGAACTGGTGGAGGATCCCTCCGACGAGGAGTTCCGCAAGCTGGTGCTGCTGTGCCCTGCCGCCCTGTACAAGGTCGACGAGGAAGGCAACAAGTCCTTCGACTACGCTGGCTGCTTGGAGTGCGGCACCTGCCGCATCGCCTGCGAGGGCACCATCGTCAAGAAATGGGAAAACCCGCAGCCCACCATGGGCGTGGAATACCGCTTCGGCTAAGGATCAGCTGCGCCGTCCCCCCTCCTGGCAGCGCTCCCCGGCGTTGCCGCAGATAATGGCACGGCATCCTGAAGCGGAATTCATAATGCCGCCGCGGTCCCCCGCCGCGAGCGGCAACTTCCCCGAAGAGGGCCCCGGCCATCCCCGTTGGCCGGGGCCCTCGTCTATGGAGGGGGCCGAGGGAGGGAAGGGCGCTTCCGGGGTCATCGGACTCGTTTGCGATCGACTGCTCCTCCGCTTGGGGCATAATGGAGCCTGCATGCTGCGGATGCGGCGCATGGGGCGCCGAATGTCGAAGGGCGGAAAACCCGCGCGCCACGGTCGCGCTGCACGAAGGATCGGCGGGAAAGGGCTGCCATGGAAAAACGCATAGTGCTGTTCGACCTCGACGGCACCCTCACCGATTCGAAGGAGGGGATCGTCAACTGCGTCCGCTACGCCTTGGAGGCCATGGGCGCCCCCGTTCCCGATGACGATGTCCTGCAGGGTTTCGTCGGACCGCCGCTGGTGGACTCGTTCAAGGCGTGCTGCGGCTTCTCCGACGAGGAGGCATGGCAGGCGATCCGCACGTATCGCGAGCGCTTCGGCGAAGTCGGGCTTTTGGAGAACGCCCTGTACGATGGCGTGCCCCGAATGCTCGAGGACCTGCGCTCCGCCGGGCTGCGCCTGTCCATCGCCACCTCCAAACCCACCGTGTACGCCAAGCGCATCGTGCGCAACTTCGGCATCGACGGATTCTTCGACCAGGTGGTCGGCAGCAACATCGATGGCACGTGCGTGGATAAAACCGAGGTCATCCGTTTCGCGCTGCGCTGCTACGGCGATGCGCCGGCGGCGGATACCGTGATGGTGGGCGACCGCAAGCACGACATGATCGGCGCGCGCAACTGCGGGCTGGATGCCGTGGGCGTGCTGTACGGATACGGCTCGCAGGAGGAGCTTTCCCCGTATCGCCCGCTTGCGCTGGCGGAAAGCGTCGCCGATCTGGAAGGCGATCTTCTGGCTTTGGCGCGATAGCGGAAGGGAAGGGGACCGATGCGGACCGAGGGAGCAGGCGGAATGCTGACCATAGGATGCCATCTTTCCATCTCGAAAGGCTACGAGGCGATAGCGCGCCAGGCGGTTTCGCTGGGGGCGAACACGTTCCAGTTCTTCACGCGCAACCCGCGCGGCGGCAAGGCGAAAGCCGTCGACCCGTCCGACATCGAGGCGTTTCGGGCATTCGCTGAGGAAAACGGCATCGAGCGCATCTTGGCGCACGCGCCCTACACCCTCAATCCCGCCTCCGCCACGCCGAAGACGCGCGAGTTCGCCCACTTGGCGCTTGCCGAGGATCTTGAGCGCATGGAGCTCACGCCGGGCCAGCTGTACAACATGCATCCCGGAAGCCATGTGGGGCAGGGGATCGAGGCGGGCATAGGCCTCATCGCGGATACGCTCAACGATGTGCTGCGGGCCGATCAGTCGACCACGCTGCTGCTGGAGACCATGGCGGGCAAGGGCAGCGAGGTGGGCGGCCGCTTCGAGGAGCTCGCCGCCATCATCGAGCGGGTCGGCCTGGACGGCAAGATGGGCGTGTGCTTGGACACCTGCCACGTATGGGATGCCGGCTACGACATCGCGGGCGACCTGGACGGCGTGCTGCGCGAGTTCGATCGGGTCGTTGGGCTGGATCGGCTGCGCGCCATCCACCTGAACGACAGTCTGAATCCGTGTGGGGCGCGGAAGGACCGCCATGCGCGCATCGGCGAGGGGCGCATCGGCTTCGAGGCGCTGTCCGCCGTGACGCGCCATCCGCTCCTGCGCGACCTGCCGTTCTATCTGGAGACCCCGCAGGAAGACGTGTCCGGGTACGCCGACGAGATCGCGCGCCTGCGTGCGGCGCGGGAGGCGTAGGGCGCAGGGACGGAACCGGCCCCTGCTCCACCCTGCACGGCTAGCCGAGGCGCGCGTTCGCCTGCCGGATGATCCGATCGACCTCGACGGCGTTTCCCTCCAATGCGACGGGGAAGGGCTCCGGCCGCGTCGGATTCTCGTCGAAGGTTCCGAGCGGCTTCACGAACCAAGCCACGTCGCGCCATGCGCCGCTTTTAAACCCGGCGTTGCGCTGGACGCCCATCGCATCGAAGCCGAACCGGGCATGCAGGCGCTCGCTTGCGGCGTTGGGGAGCGTGACGCGGGCGTAGGCGCAGCGGACGCCTTGCAGGGCGAGCAGCTCCATGAGCGCGCCGTACAGCGCCGAGCCCACGCCGCGGCGCGTTTCGCCCTGCCGCAGGTAGATCGAAAGCTCCGCGTTCCAATCGTAGGCGGCGCGTTCGGCTTGGCGATGCGCGTAGGCGAAGCCCACGACATCTTCCGCAAATCCGCCGCCGTTATCGGGCTCGCCGTCCATGCGCTTGCGCGAGCACGCCACCAAGCAGGGGTAGAACGCCATGACGTCCTCCATGCGGGCGAAGAATCCGGCGGGAGCCGGCTCCTCCTCTTCGAAGGTGATGGGCGTGGCGACGTAGGGGGCATACACCCTGCGAATGGACTCGACATCGTTGGGGGAGGCCAAGCGGATGGCGGTTCCTGTCGGTTCGGGTTCGGGCATGGAGGGCCTTTCGATCGGGTGGCGGCCTGCAACGCTTCCCCTTCATGGTATCGTTTCCGGGTGCGAGGTCGGACGGCGCCGCGGCACTCGGCTGAAAGAAACCCTGTATCGAAACCCTATCTTCGCGTGCGAGGAGGTTCCATGGAGCGCATGACGTTCAAATCCCAGACGCAAGGGCATGCCGCCCCTCTTGAGACGATCCACGTGGAGGGCGATGCGGTTGCCGGTCCCGCCATCGACCGTTTGGGGGCTTTCGAGGATGCGGCGGAGCTGGTCGAGCAGCAGCTTGCCCGCACGTCGGCGAAGCTCGACGAGCTGAAGGCGAGGGGGCGCATCCGCAGCGCGCAAGGCCAGCAGCTCCTCGCCCAGAAGATCACGTACTCAAGCGTCCTTTCCCTCATGGGCCTGCGCGACGGCGCCGACGAATGACGAACACGTGATCGCGCCCCAACGCCGAAGCCCGGTCGGTTCCAGGGTCGGCCGGCGTCGGGATTGGCCAAACGCGGCGTTTTGCGACGTATTCGCCTTCAAGACAGGCTGATTTCGTCGCAAAACGCCGAGTTTGCGCAAATTGGGCTTTTGAGGCGGAGTCCTGCCGCCTTTCCCTGTGGCGATTTGGCAGCGAAATGGCGAAGCGCGCCTCGCCTTCCGCGCGATTTGCGCTATACTGCCACGATGTGTCGCGAGAGCGACCAAAGGCTTTGACGAAGACAGCGCCTTGCGTTTCCGCCGCCATCAGAGACGGGCTTCACCGGCTGAAAGGGCCCGGACGGCGTGCAGGGCGATTCCCTTCCGAGCCGCAAGGCTGAACGCGGGACCTTCGCGGCGGCGCATGCCGCAGCGGGGCGGACGTCCAGTAGGCTTTGCCGGAGGCCCCCGTCATAGGGCGAACGAAGTGGACGGCCGTCTGCCGGCGCTTCGGAGGCGCGTGCTGCGATGCCTATCGCCGCCGTCCCCGTACGCGCCATGCCGCGCCGTCAACCGAGGTGGTACCGCGAGAGCCTGCTCCCGTCCTTGGATTTCCGACTTGGATGTCCAAGAGAGGAGCAGGCTTTTTTCATGTCCGGAGGGGCGCTTGGCTCGGCGGCCCGGGACGGCGGCGCGGCTTCAATGGCAGCGCGCGCATCCCGAGCTGCGGCGGGCGGCGCGAGCCCTCCGGCAAGGCGCATGCGACGAGGAAAGGACGGAAGACGCATGGCGATTGTGGACGAATTGGCGGCGCTGCAAGCCGAGACGCTTGCCGCCATCGAGGCGGCGGCCGACTCCGCCGCGCTCGAGCAGGTGCGCGTGGGCGTGCTGGGCAAATCCGGTTCGCTGACCGGCTACCTGCGCGGCATGGGCCAGGTGCCCAAGGAGGAGCGCGCCGAGGTCGGCAAGACGGTCAACGCGGTGCGCGTGATCGTGGAGGAGGCGCTCGCGAAGCGCAAGGCGGCGTTGGCCGCAGCCGAGCTGGAGGCTTCCATGGATGCGAGCGCGGTGGACATCACGCTGCCGGGCCGCTACCAGCAGCTGGGAACGCGCCATCTGATCAACCGCATCATCGACGAGATCTCCGAGATCTTCCTGGGCTTGGGCTACTCCATCGCCAAAGGCCCCGAGGTCGAGACCGAGTACTACAACTTCAATGCGCTGAACGCCCCGGAGGACCATCCCAGCCGCGGCCTGGCCGACACGTTCTACGTGGTGGATCGCTCCGATGACGCGCATGTGCACGTGAAGGGCGAGTCGGGCGTGCTGCTGCGCACCCAGACCTCGCCGGTGCAGGCGCGCGTGATGGAGGCGCAGAAGCCGCCCATCTACATCATCAGCCCCGGCAAGGTGTATCGCCGCGACGTGGCCGATCCGTCGCATCTGCCCCAGTTCCACCAGATCGAGGGCTTGGTCGTGGACGAGGGCATCACGTTCGGCGATCTGAAGGGCACGCTCGAGTACGTCTGCAAGCGGATCTTCGGCGAGGAGCGCAAGACGCGTTTCCGCGCCCACTACTTCCCGTTCACCGAGCCGTCCGCCGAGGTGGACGTGAGCTGCGGCATCTGCCACGGCGAGGGCTGCCGCTTCTGCAAGGGCACCGGCTGGCTGGAGATCCTGGGCTGCGGCATGGTGGATCCCAACGTCTACGGCTACGCGGGCATCGATCCCGAGAAGTACTCGGGATTCGCGTTCGGCATGGGCGTGGAGCGCATCGCCTGCCTGAAGTACAACGTCCCCGACTTGCGCATGCTGGTCGAAGGCGACATGCGTTTCCTGAGGCAGTTCTAAGCCGTCCGCCGATGGCGGTCGGCGGAACTCGCTGCTCGGGCAAGTCCTGGGCTCGCGCGAAACGTCCACTGGACGTTTCGGCTCGTGCGGAATCTCGCATCGAGCCCCGCCGACCGCCATCGGCTGCGTTGACCTTATCGGAAGCCTGCGTCGCCTTCCGCGTTCCATAAAGGGAACCGGAAGGGCAGGCAGGCGGAACGTTAGGAAGAGGAAAATGAAAGCATCTTTGAAATGGCTCTCCGACTATGTGGAGGTGCCTACCGACATCAAGGAGTTCTGCGATAGGCTCGATCTGACCGGCACGGGCGTCGAGGGCGTCGAGAAGCTGGGTGAGCAGTTCGACGGCGTGGTTGTCGGGCACGTGCTGACCTGCGAGCCGCATCCGGACAGCGATCACATGCACGTGGTGACGGTTGACGTGGGTGCGGGCGAGCCCGTGCAGATCGTCTGCGGCGCGCCCAACATCGCCGCCGGCATCAAGGTTCCGGTCGCCACGATCGGCGCCGTCCTGCCGGGCGACTTCAAGATCAAGAAGAGCAAGCTGCGCGGCGTGACCAGCTGCGGTATGTGCTGCTCGCAGCGCGAGCTGGGCATGGGCTCCAACCACGAGGGCATCTGGATTCTGCCCGAGGATGCGCCCACCGGCATGCCGTTCGCGGACTACGCCAAGCTGGGCGACACGGTGCTGGATCTGGAGATCACGCCCAACCGCCCCGACAGCCTGTCCGTCGTCGGGCTGGCGCGTGAGATCGGCGCGATGTACCAGCGCGATTACCGAAGCCCGCTTGCCGAGATGGCCGCCAAGATGCAGCTCGACGCGGAAGGCGCGCCGATCGAGGACGAGGTGAAGATCACCATCGACGACGACGTGCGCTGCCCGCGCTACACCGCCCGCGTGATCCGCGGCTGCAAGGTGGGCCCCAGCCCCGACTGGATGGTCGAGCGCCTTGCCGCTATCGGCCAGCGCTCCATCAACAACATCGTGGACGTGACCAACTACATCCTGTTCCTGCTGGGACAGCCTCTGCACGCGTTCGACCTAGCCAAACTGAAGAACGCCGATGGGCTGGCGCACATCGTCATCCGTGCCGCCGAGGAAGGCGAGAAGCTGACCACGCTCGACGGCGAGGATCGCGTCCTCACCTCCGACATGACCGTCATCTCCACGCCCGAGCAGGGCGCGGTGGCGCTGGCGGGCGTCATGGGCGGCCTTGACACCGAGGTCACCGAGGAGACCGTCGACATCCTGCTGGAGGCCGCCACGTTCGAGGCGGGCCGCACCAGCCGTACCAGCCGCAACCTGGGTCTGATCAGCGAAAGCTCCATGCGCTACGAGCGCGGCGTGGACGACCATGGCATCGACGTGCGCTCCGCCGCCGCAGCTGCCCTCATCGCCGAGGTGTCGGGCGGCACCGTGGCGCGCGCCGCTTCCAACGGCGAGGGCATCGTGGATGTGTGGCCGCGCGTGACCGAGGCTGCGCAGCTGCAGTTCCGCATCCCGCGCTTCAACAAGATGATGGGCTCCGACATTCCGCGCGACTTCATCGTGGACATCCTGGGCCGTTTGGGCTGCGAGGTTTCCGATGGCGTCGATGCCGACACGCTGGCGGTTGTGGCGCCGACGTTCCGCCCCGACCTGGAGCGCGAGATCGACCTGTACGAGGAAGTGCTGCGCCTGTGGGGCATGGATCGCATCGCCTCCACGCTGCCGGGCGGTCCGGGCCGTGTGGGCACGCGTTCCGAGGAGGAGCTCAAGCGCGACATCGTCAACCGCACGCTGCGCGCCTGCGGCCTCAATGAGACGATGACCTACTCGTTCGCGCAGCCTGACGACCTTGAGAACCTGCGCATGGATCCCGAGGGCCTGGGCGAGGCGGTCGAGCTCATCAACCCGATGAACGCCGACCAGTCGGTGCTGCGCCGCAGCATCATCCCCGGCCTGCTGCGCAGCGTGGCGCACAACCAGGCGCACGGCGTGAAGAACATCCAGCTCTACGAGATCGGCGAGACCTTCCACACCGGCGAAGGACGCCAGCTGCCCAAGGAGCGCACGCGCATCGCGGGCGTGATGGTGGGCGCGATGGGCGACGCCGGCTGGAACGTAGCGCCGCAGTCGTTCGACTTCTTCGACGGCAAGGGCATCATCGAGAGCCTGGTGCGCGAGCTGGCCATCCCCAAGGTGCGCTTCAAGGCGCTGTCCGCCGATGAGGCGCCGCACCTGCAGCCCGGCCGCGCCGCGCAGGTGCTCTCCGGCGGCACGGTGCTCGGCTGGGTGGGCGAGCTGCATCCGCTGGCGGTCGACGCGTTCGAGGCGCACGGCCCGGTGGTGGCGTTCGAACTCGAGCTGTCGGCGCTGATCAAGAGCAGCCAGCCCGCGCGCCCCTATGTGGACGTGCCCACGTTCCCGGCGGTGGCGTTGGACGTGGCGTTCGTGGTGGACGAGGACGTGACGCACGAGCGCATGATGCAGTGCATGAGCTCGGCGGGCGGCAAGCTGCTCGAAGACGTGCAGCTGTTCGACGTGTACCGCGATGCGGAGCGCGTCGGCGCTGGCAAAAAGTCCATGGCCTACGCGCTCACCTGGCGCGCCGCCGACCGCACCCTCACGAGCGAGGAGGCCGAGCGCGCCCAGGAGAAGCTGATCAAGAAGGTCTGCAGCGCCACCGGCGCCGAGGTGCGCGGGTAGGAACGTGGCTGGCGATCAC
Source organism: uncultured Coriobacteriaceae bacterium (assembly GCA_900550385.1). Lineage (GTDB taxonomy): Bacteria > Actinomycetota > Coriobacteriia > Coriobacteriales > Eggerthellaceae > Aphodovivens. The sequence continues at coordinate 16,776 of URRZ01000033.1, forward strand.
GGCAAACCCTTCGTCGGCGATTACGGCGAGCCTATCGAGGGGGTCGGGCGGGCGGCGACTGCGAGCGTTTCGCTGGTGGTGCTGGCTTGCCTGATCGGGTTTGCCGTGGGCGTGGTTGTGTGGGGAGCGCTTTCCCTGTCGAACCTGCTCGTCCAGCTGCTGTGGCACGATCTGCCGGCGGCGCTGCCTTTCGACGCGCCATGGTTGCCGCTTGTTCTGTGCCCGTTGGGCGGCCTGGTCATCGGATTGTGGACGCGCGCCTTCCGCAATGCCCCCGCCTCGCTCGAGACCGTGATGGGAGAGGTACGCGCCACGGGCGGGTACCGCCTGCGCGGGTTCGGCAGCAGCATCGTGAGCTTCCTTTTGCCGCTCACGTTCGGCGGCTCCATCGGCCCCGAGGCGGGCCTCACCGGCATCATCGCCGCTGCGTGCACCTGGATCGGGAGCACGCTCAAGCGCGCGGGGCTCAAAGTGAAGGCCGTCACCGACCTCACGCTGTCCGCGACGCTTTCCGCCGTGTTCGGCGCGCCGCTGCTCGGCATCGTGATGAACGCCGAGGAGCAGCCGGGCGCGCCCTCTCCCGACGACTACACGTTCCGCCGTCCCGCGAAGCTGCTGCTGTACACGGCGGCGGCGTTCGGCGCGTTCGGCGGCGCGGCGTTCATCGGCGGTCTTTTGGGGGACGGCGCCGGTCTGCCGCGGTTCGGCTCCATCGAGGCTCAGGGGCTCGCGTGGCTGTGGACCATCCCGCTCGCCCTTGTCGGGTGGGCGTTGGGCCTGCTGTTCCATGCGTCGAACCGCGCGTTCGGCGCAGCCGCGCGCCGCTTCAAGAAAGACTCGCTTGTGCCGCCGCTCATCGCCGGCGTGGCGTTGGGCGCGGTGGCAGTCGCGCTGCCGGGCGTGCTGTTCTCCGGCGAGCGGCAGTGCCACACCATCATGGAGGAGTGGACGGCCGTATCCGCGCTGGCGCTCCTTGCGACCGGTGTGCTCAAAGTGGTCGCCACCCCGCTGTGCCTCAACTTCGGATGGCGGGGCGGCAACTTCTTCCCCTGCATCTTCGCGGGCGTGGTCTTCGGCTACGGCATCGCGGCGATCTCGGGGATCGACCCTATGCTGTGCGTTACGGCGGTGACGACCGCATTGGTGGCGTGCATGACGCGCAAGCCGCTGCTCACGTTGGCGCTGCTTATCCTCTGTTTCCCGATCGACGGGATCTTGGCGAGCGGCGTCGCCGCGCTCATCGGATCGGCGCTGCCGGTGCCACGCAGTCTGATGGACGTTGCCCGTGCGGACGGGGAGGGCTCCGCGGACGCCGATGCGGATAAGGCTGCCGAGACGAATGCCGACCCTGATGCTGCAGGGGCGGATCTTGATGCTGCGGGGGCGGATGCCGGCGCTGCGGCGGCGGTGGATAGGGAAAGGTAGGCGGACGATGGAAAACGACATCTCACGCTCCGACCGAGGTCGCGTGCGTTCGGGCGTCATCCTCTGGCGTACGATGAAGGCCGTGGGAGCCCAGCGCATTTTCATCGTCTACCTGGTGTTCCTGCTCGTTTGCTGCGCGATGTTCCGCATCGTCGAACCTGAGACGTTCGAAAGCTACGGCGATGCGGTATGGTACTGCTTCCAGACCATCACCACCATCGGCTTCGGCGATATCGTGCCCGACACGGCGCTCGTGCGAGGCTTGAGCGTCGTCGTGGGCTTGTCGGCGCTGTTCGTAGTCGCGCTGCTCACTGGCGTGACGGTGAGCTTCTTCAACGAGAAGATGCGCCTGCGCCGCAACGAGAGCTTCATCGAGTTCGATCACGGCATGGAACATCTCACCGAGCTTTCGCCCGACCAGCTCGTCCGCCTCGAGGAACAGTACCGCGCGTTCAAGGGCAGGAAGGATGCGACGGATATGGGAAAATCCTCGAATTCTGGACTCTGATTGGCAGTTTCGCTCGAAGTGCGCCTTTCGCTTCGCCACGATCTGCCCATGTCGCCTGCAGGGGGATGGAGTTGCCGATCGCTGCAAACAATATGGCCAGGTCAGCAAATTTATCTCAAGCGCCGCTACCGCGATCGGGGCGAGAGGGCGGTGCTTGTATCCCGTGCAAAGGCATGCTTCGCCGCGTTTCGGCAAAAATAACGAAGTGCGTTGAAATTTTCTCCCTGCGCGAACGCTATACTTGCGGACGGAAAACGAATCTCGCGAAAGGATCCTCCCATGTACGACGAATTGCCCGTGCCGGGCCGCAACGATGAGTGCTGGTGCGGCAGCGGCAGAAAATACAAGAAATGCCACATCGACATCGACGCGCGCCTGCAGCAATGCTACGACCAAGGGCTCGAGGTGCCCTATCGCAGCCTGCTGAAGACCGCCGCCGACATCGAGGGCATCAAGCGCAGCGCCGCCATCAACATCGGCGTGCTGGACTATGTGGCCGAGCGCATCGCCCCCGGCGTCACCACCGAGCAGATCGACCAGTGGGTGCACGACTACACGGTCGAGCACGGCGGCATCCCCGCCGACCTGGGCTTCGAGGGCTATCCGAAAAGCGTGTGCACCTCGGTGAACGAGGAGGTGTGCCACGGCATCCCGTCCTCCGACGTGGTGCTTGCGGAGGGCGACATCGTCAACGTCGACTGCTCGACGATCCTGGACGGCTACTATTCCGACTCCTCGCGCATGTTCTGCATCGGCGCGGTCGATCCCGAGCGCGAGCGTCTGGTGCGCGTGACCAAGGAGTGCGTGCAGAAGGGGCTGGAGGCCATCGAGCCGTGGGGGTTCCTCGGCGACGTCGGCGCGGCGGTGAACGCGCACGCCCAGGCCAACGGCTTCTCCGTGGTGCGCGAGTTCGGCGGGCACGGCATCGGGCTGGAGTTCCATGAGGATCCGTTCGTCAGCTTCGTGTCCGAGCCGGGCACGGGCATGGTGCTGGCGCCGGGCATGTGCTTCACCATCGAGCCCATGGTGAACATGGGCGAGCCCGACATCGACATGAACGACCCCAACGGCTGGACCGTGCGTACCAAAGACGGCCTGCCCACCGCCCAGTGGGAAGTGCAGCTGGTCATCACCGAGACGGGCTACGAGCTGCTTTCCTGGTAGGGAGCTTCCGGGGGAGGATCTTCCGGAGGAGGACCTCCCGGGGGAAGACCCTCCGGGGGGAAGACCCCGAATAACGCATATTCTGGATTTTCGTGTCAGAAATTCCGTTTGTCGGGGTTTTCACAGTCAAAAACTCCGTTTGCCGGGGTCTGCTGACACGTCGGGCCTTCCGCGGGGGTCGACAGAAAGGGAAGGGTGCGGCCGGATTCGGCCCGCACCCTTCTTCATGCTCTATGTTTTCCCAGATGGAAAGCTTGTTTTAAGATCAAGGGGACAACACCGTCGATGCGCTGCCGGCAGGGTTCACCACCGGATTTCATGCTCGTTCGGATCCTCTTTCCCGACAAACGGGATTTTTGGCTTGAATATCCAAAATATGGCTCTTCGGTGGTTTCTGTGGGAGAGATTCCGGCATAGGCCCAGCTCAGCGGGCGAAAACAACGATCTGGAAC
>URRZ01000034.1 GCA_900550385.1 uncultured Coriobacteriaceae bacterium
TTTCACATTGAGCAAATGTGGAAAAGCGACCCTCCCCTTTTCACGCCGCCTTTCCACGTCCAACCGCTACTGCTGCTTTTTGCCATGCGTCAGCTGGTAAGCGATAAGCAGGATCGCCAGCCAGATGGGGCCGACGATGACGGCGACCAGGTAGCTCGGGCTGAAGCACATCGCCACGACCACGCCCGCGAGAAACGCCAGCACCGCGAACGGCATCACGTGCGCGAGCGGCAGCTTGAACAGGATCGCGTCGACGGCATCCTCGCCGGTGCGCCCCGCCAGCTCGTTGGGGCCTTCGCCCGCGGCCACCTTCTTGCGGAACTTCAGCTGCGTCACCATGATCATGGACCAGTTGATGATGGCCGAGATGGTGGCGATGCTCATCAGGTAGTTGAACGCGAACTCCGGCCACAGGAACACCACCACCACGGCCACCACCGTGACCGCCGCCGAGGTGAGCACGCCGGCCACCGGCACGCCGCGCTTGCTGGTCTTCGCAAGGTAGGCGGGGGCGTTGCCCTGCTGCGCCAGCGAATAGAGCATGCGCGAGTTGGAGTAGAGCCCCGAGTTGTAGACGCTCATCACCGCGGTCAGGCACACGAAGTTGAGGATGCCGGCCGCCGCATGCACGCCCACGGTGTCGAAGATCTGCACGAAGGGGCTGGTCACGCCATCGAGGGTGTTCCACGGCACCACCGCCATGATCACGCCCAGCGCGCCGATGTAGAACACCAGGATGCGCCAGATGATGCCGTTGGTGGCCTTGGGGATGGTGCGGCGCGGGTCCTCGGTCTCGCCCGCCGTCACGCCGATGAGCTCGGTGCCGCCGAAGCTGAACATCACCACGCACAGCGCCATCAGGAGGCCGGTCCACTGCCCGTCGGCGGTCTGCTGCATCACGCCGTGCGGGAAGAACCCGCCCTCGAGCGCGAACCAGTTGGCGAACGACGCCGCGATGCCCGACTCGGTGGGCAGCGCGAACGCGATCACCGCCAGACCGCCCAGGATCATCGCGATGACCGCGGCGATCTTGATGATGGCGAACCAGAACTCCACCTCGCCGAAGCGCTTGACGCCCAGCAGGTTGATGCAGGTGATGAGCACGAGGAAGAACGCCGCCGACACCCATTGCGGGATCGCCGGGAACCAATAGTTCACGAACGACCCCACCACCGACAGCTCCACCATCGACACCAAGATGTAGTTGAACCAGTAGTTCCAACCCGACACGAACCCGGCGCGCTTGGACCAGTAGCGGGTGGCGTAGTAGCTGAACGCGCCGGCGCGCGGATCCTCCACCGACATCTCGGAGAGGGCGCGCACGATCATGAACATGACGAACCCGCCGATGGCGTAGGCCAGCAGGATGGACGGGCCTGCCAGCGAGATGGAGTCGCTGGAGCCGTAGAACAGGCCCGTGCCGATGGCGCCGCCCAGCGCGATCAGCTGGATATGGCGGTTCTTCAGCGAGCGGCGCAGCCCGCCGTCGCGCGGGGCCTCCTGCGCATCGCGCACCGCCCCGCCGCGCAGCTGGCGCGCGGCATCGCCCTTCGGATCGCTTTCGACCATGCGAGCTCCCCATCTATCCTCATCGGGCGGCGCGCCCCCGACGCCGCCGCAACGGCAGCGAGCGGGAGCGCCTTGCACCGCCCGGCTTGTTCCCTGACCGCGCTATTGTACGGCAGAGCGCGGGACGCCGTGGCAAAAGGCCGCCCCAACAAACAGCTTTTTTGCTCTTTCGGCTAGGTTTTTGCGAATCTTGGGGTATCTGCGACCCTCAAACGCCGCTTTTTCCGACAACAGGGGGAGCCGACGCGCTCTGTAATTTTCTCGACCTGGGGTTTTGCAAGCGGGGACGCCTTCAGCGGCGCGCCGATGGCGCTTGCGGAGGCTCGGCAACCCCAACTTTCGCGTTTTTCGCTCCAAAATCTCACTTTTGCTGTTTGTCGGGGTTGGAAACGCTGGAGCCGGGAACGCGGAAAGCGGCGCATCCCCAAGATGGTAGAATCTCGCCAGGCGCACGCAGCACGGACCGAGCGGCGCACGCAGCGAAGCGTCGAGCGGAACGCACGGCGCGCCGTCAAGCGGGACGCGCGCGGAGCGCCAAGGGGCGGGCAACCGGAGAAAGGGGCATCCCATGTACGAGAACAACGAAGGCGAGTACGGCAAGTACATCATCCAGGACCTGCAGGCGCCGCAGACCGGCACGCCGGAGTTCCAAGAGATGTACAAGCGCTTCTCCAACCGCATCCTGTGGATCGACGGCAACGTGTGCCCCGGCGCCTTCCAGATGAACACCGCCTGGTACTACGCCGTGCCGGAGAAGGATCCGGTGTTCGAGGAGCACTGCCACGACGCCGACGAGCTGATCGGCTTTTTCGGCAGCGACCCCGACGACCCGTACAACCTGCACGCCGAGCTGGTGGTGACCATCAACGGCGAGGAGCATCGCCTGACGAGAAGCAGCCTGATCTTCTGCCCCGGCGGCATGCCGCACATGCGCATCAGCATCAAGCGCGTGGATCGGCCCATCTTCCACTTCTCGGTGGTGACCTCGAGCAACTACGACAACGGAGCCTACGACACCGGCGAGGAGTAGCCTGCCGAACGCGGTGCGCGCCCAAGCCGGCGGAAAGCGGAGGCGAGAGCGCGCAGAGAGCAGCGCGCAGACGGGAACGGAAGGGAGAGCGGCAACGTGCTCGAACGGCAAAGACGCCGTCTGGCGGCGGCAGCGCTGGCATTCGCCCTGGCGCTGTTCGCCTGCCTGGGAACGGCGGGGTGCGGCGGCGACGCCGGCAACGGGCAGGCGGCGCAGGATGCCCAGGCGGAGCAGCCCTCCTCTGCGGCCCAGCAAAAGCAGCAGGAAAACGCGAGCGGCGAACCGGCGACGGAGGCCGTCGTCATTCCCCTCGACGCCGCCGACGGCAGCGCAGCTGACGCAGCAGCCGCCGTCGTCGACCGCTCGTTTCTCGACCAGGGCAACGGCTACGAGTCTGCCGTCGAGCAGCCTGCTGCGGCGCAGTCCTCGGCCGAAGGCGACGACGGCGAGCCCTCGTTCACGGAAGCCGAGCTGAACCATGCGCGGCAAAACCTCGGCTACGAGTCGTACAGCCCGCTGGACGCCGAGGGCCGCTGCGGAGCCGCCACCGCCTGCCTGGGCCCCGAGACGATGCCCGCCGACGGCGAGAAGCGCGGCGACATCTCGTCGGTGAAGCCCACGGGCTGGGAGCAAGCCTACTACGACGACGTGGACGGCGGGGCGCTGTGGAACCGATGCCACCTGATCGCCTGGTCTTTGGCCGGCGAAAACGCCAACGAGCGCAACCTGGTCACGGGAACGCGCGGCATGAACGTCGAGGGCATGCTGCCTTACGAGGAAGAGGTGGCCGGCTACATCGACGACACCGGCAACCACGTGCTCTACCGCGCCACGCCGCTGTTCGAAGAATCCGAGCCGGTATGCCGAGGCGTCGTGCTGGAGGCGCGTTCACTGGAAGACGGAGGCGCGGGCGTCGCCTTCGCCGTGCTCTGCGTGAACGCCCAGCCCGGCATCGCCATCGACTACGGAACGGGGGAAAGCCACGCCGAGGGCCAACCCGCCGCCTCCGAGCCGCGCGCATTCGTGCTGAACGTCGCGTCGAAGAAGTTCCACCTGCCAGAATGCGAATCGGTGGGCGACATGGCGAAGAAGAACCGGCAAGACGTCACCGCCAGCCGCGACGAGCTGATCGAGCAAGGCTACGAACCCTGCGGCAGCTGCCAGCCGTAGCGCCTTCTCGCCGAAAGCCCCGCAAACCTTTCGAAGCCCGCATCCGACAAAGCCGCCGCGAAGAGGGCGCGGGGGCCAGGCGGGCTTCCGGCATCCGACCGGCGCGCGGAACCGGACGAAGAAGAACCCCGTCGGCGCGCATCATGCAGCCCTCGACGGCATTACAATGGAAACGTCGCGCCGACGCCTGGCGCGGCGTTTCGCACGGCGCGCCGACGCGCAACCTCGAGCCAAGGAGAAGCCATGTTCCAACACGAACCGTTCAGCAACGTGCGCGTGCTCACCCACAGCGCCATCCGCATGGAGTCCGAATACGGCGTCGTGCTCTACTTCGACCCGTTCGACCTTGCAGAAGAGTTCCATGACGCCGATGCGGTGATCCTCACGCATTCGCACCACGACCACCTCTCGCCCGCCGACATCGCCAAGGTGTCGAAAGAGGGCACGCTGCTCATCGTCCCTGAAAGCTGCGCCGCCGAGGCCGCGCCGCTGGGAATGCCCGTCATCACGCTCGCCGCGGGCGAGGCGACCTCCGTCAAAGGGAACGTCGTGCACGCCGTTCCCGCCTACAACGTCGAGCCGGAGCGCCTGGGCTTCCATCCCAAGGAAAACGGCTGGCTGGGCTATTTGCTGGTGATGGACGACGTCACCTACTACATAGCCGGCGACACCGACCAGAACCCCGACAACGAGAATCTGCGCTGCGACGTGGCGCTGATCCCCATCGGCGGCACCTACACCATGGATGCCGGGCAAGCTGCCGCGTTCGTCAACAAGCTGCGTCCCCGCATCGCCATCCCAACCCACTACGGCACCGCCGTGGGGCCGAAGGATGCGGTCGACGCGTTCGAGCCGCTGGTCGACGAGAAGATCGAGGTCATGCGCAAGATGGAGTGGCACTAGATGCGAGCGCTCGTGCAATGCGTCTCGGAAGCGCAGGTGAGCGTGGAGGGCGCCGTCGTCGGAAGCATCGGGAAGGGGCTGCTCGTCTTTTTGGGAGTGGGCAAAGGCGATGGCGAAGCCCAGGCGGAAAAGCTCTGGCGCAAGATCTCGCGCATGCGCGTGTTCGAGGACTCCCAGGGCAAAACGAACCTGTCGCTTGCGGACGTGAACGGCGAAGTGCTGGTGGTGTCGCAGTTCACGCTGTACGCCGATTGCAGGAAGGGCAACCGCCCCTCGTTCACCGACGCCGCCGCGCCCGCCGAGGCGAAGCGCCTCTACGAGCGCTTCTGCGAACTGGCGCGCGCCGACGCGCCGCGCGTGGAGCAGGGCGTATTCGGAGCGATGATGGACGTGAGCCTGGTCAACCGCGGCCCGTTCACGGTATGGCTCGACACCGACGCGCTGTAGGACGCAGGATCGCGCATGGACCGGTTCACCGTCGCCTTGATCCAGCACCGCGCCGTCGAACGCGACGCGCAGCGCAACGCCGAGCTCGCGGAGGGCTTCATGCGCCAGGCGGCCGACGCCGGCGCGGACGTCGTCCTGTTGCCCGAGTGCTTCCTCACCTCGTACTGGTTCCCTGAACCGTGCTACCGTCTGCCGCCCCTGGAGACGCTGCGCCCGCGCGGCGATTTCCAGGCATGGTGCGAAGCGGCGCTCTCCCCCGGCCATCCCGCCATCGAACGCGTGCGCGCCGCAGCGCGCGCGTGCAACGTGGGCGTGGAGGTGGGCGCGCTCATGCGCGGGCGCGAGCTGCCGCGCAACGCCGCGCTGGCGTTCGGGCGCGACGGCGAGCTTTTGTCCGACTACACCAAGGTGCACACCTGCGACTTCGCCTGGGAACGCTACCTGGAGCCCGGCGAGGCGTTCAAGACGTTCCTCTTCGACGGCATCCGCATCGGCACGATGATCTGCTACGACCGCGAATACCCCGAAAGCGGGCGCGAGCTGATGCTGCAGGGCGCCGAGATCGCGCTGTGCCCCAACCACTGCTTCGGCATGCGCCCCCGCCTCATGGAGCTGGCGGTATGCGCGATGCAGAACCGCATGGGCGTGGCGATGGCGAACATCCCCGGCGACAACGCGGGACGCTCCTGCGCCTTCCACCCCTGCGTGTGGGACGATGACGGCCGCGGTGCAGACACCGCACTGGTCCTGGCCGACGAAACGTTCGACGGCATGGTGCTCGCCACGTTCAACCTTGCAGCCCTGCGCGCCTGGCGCGCGGCAGAAGACATCGGCCGCTACCGCAAGCCCTCGGCCTACCCTCTCCAACGCCGATGAGGAAAGGGCCGGCGCCCTCTCCATCGCGCCCCCCATCGCACAGGCCGCAGGGACGGGAGCCGGGACGAAGGCGGCAGACCCACCCCGCACGGGCGTCGAGGGATCCGCGCGAAGCACTCGGCGCGTCGACGGGCTTGGACGCCCCCGCTCGGGCGCCGATGGATGGCGGCCGTCGCGCGAAAAGCCGCGGGTCGCCGGCTTCCGCCCCGCTAGACTGCAAGGCGGAAGCCAAGACAAGGGGGCGCGATGGACGAGAAGGAAACGCGAGCCGCACAGCCCGACGACAGCCGCGACGACGCCGGCCGCCCCACGCCGTCCGACCCTGCGCCCGCGGGCGTCGCGGACGGCCCCGGCACGCTGCTGCTCTCAACCGGCGAATTCGCGCGCATGTGCTGCGTCAGCCGGGAGCTTTTGGTCCACTACGACAAGATCGGCCTGCTCAAACCGAAGAAAGTCGAAGGGAACGGCTACCGCTACTACTCGCTGCGGCAGCTGTACCTCTTCGACGTCATCCGCTTCTTCATCGACACGGGCATGTCCACCAAGGAAGTGCGCGACTATTTGGAAAACCGTTCGACGGAGCTGTTCCTCGACACCATCCAGGAAAGCATCGACGCGCTGAGCCGACAACGCGACCTTCTGACGGCGCGCATCGGCATGATGGAGAAGATGCGCTACCTCACCCAGCGCGCGACCGGCTTTCCCAAGGGGAAGGCGAAGCTGGCGTTTTGGGATGAAACATGGCTGCTCGCCACGCCGGTCACACGGCGCGAGCGCACGCAGGAGGCCTACGCCGAGGCGATGAGCGCCCATTCCGATTTCTGCCGCAACGTCGCCGGAACCTCGAAGTTCCCGCTGGGACGCGTCGTGGACATCCCCGACGCCTCCTGCGCGCGCGAGTTCTACTACACCCAGCTCATCACCTGGATCTCGGAACCCGAGAAGCGCCTGCGCCAAGCGCTCGGCGACCGGCTGGACTGCAAACCGCGGGGAACCTACGCGGTCATCCTGCACCAGGGCGGCACCAGCACGGCCTGGCGCTCCTACGAACGGCTCCTCGCCTACCTCGACCGAGAGGGGCTTGAGACGAAGGGGCCCCTGTACGAAATGGACCTCAACTCGTATCTGATGTCGGCCTCCACCGACGACTACCTGCTGCACATCTCGGTGCGCGTGGGCGATTGACGCCCGCTGCCGGCACCCGCCGCAGCCGCGACCGCCCACCCCGGCGGCAGGGCGGCCCACCTGCTCGGCGCGTTCGACGCCTTGCCGGTCCTCCGCGCCTGTCGTCATCGGCCAGCCGCGAACGCGAAAGCCGCCGCACCGCAGGATGCGACGGCTTCGAAAAGACGGGGCGGCGCGTCAGGCGATGAGCTCCTGGGCGCCTTCCACCAGCTCGCCCACCACCCACGGCTCGGAGAGCGTGGAAGTGTCGCTGAGGTCGTCAACCTGCCGCGCGGCGATCTTGCGCAGGATGCGGCGCATGATCTTGCCGCTGCGCGTCTTGGGCAAAGCGCGTGCGAACTGGATGATGTCGGGCTTGGCGATGGGGCCTATCGTGTCGCGCACCTGCCGCGTCAGCCGCGCGCGCAGCTCGTCGCTGACCACCGTGCCTTCCTTGACCGTGACGAATGCGTAGATGCCCTCGCCCTTCACCGGATGCGGATAGCCCACAACGGCCGCTTCCGCCACCTGGCCGACGGCCGCCAGCGCGCCTTCCACCTCCGCCGTGCCGATCCGGTGACCCGAAACGTTGATGACGTCGTCGATGCGTCCGGTGATCCACAGATAGCCGTCCTCGTCGCGGTAGGCGCCATCGCCGGTGAGGTAGGCGCCCGGCACGGCGGAGAAGTACAGCTCGCGCAGGGCGTCGGGACGGCCCCACACGCCCAGCATCATGCCCGGCCACGGCTTCGTCAACACCAAACGGCCCGGCTCGCCCGCAGCGCATTCCGATCCGTCGCGGCGCACGACCTTCGGCTCCACCCCAAAAAACGGCAACGCCGCCGAGCCCGGCTTCATGGCCATCGCGCCGGGCAGCGCGGTTATCATCACGCCGCCGGTCTCGGTCTGCCACCAGGTGTCGGCGATGGGGCAGCGCCCGCGCCCGATGGCGGCGTAGTACCACAGCCACGCTTTCGAGGCGATGGGCTCCCCCACCGATCCCAGCAGGCGCAACGTGGAGAGGTCGCGGCCCTCCACCCACTTCTCGCCTTCGCGCATCATCGCGCGAATGGCCGTGGGAGCGGTGTAGAGGATGTTCACGCCGAACTTCTCCACCACCCGCCAATAGCGGTCCGGGTTGGGAAAGTTCGGCACGCCCTCGAACATGACCGAGGTGGCGCCGGCGGCCAGCGGACCGTACACGAGGTAGGAGTGCCCCGTGATCCACCCCACGTCGGCGGTGCACCAGTGCACGTCGTCCTCGCGCACGTCGAACACGTGCCTCATGGTCATGAGCGCGTAGAGCAGATACCCGCCCGTGCCGTGCACGATGCCTTTGGGCTTGGCGGTTGACCCGCTGGTGAACAGGATGAACAACGGATCGTTCGCCTCCATGGGAACCGGCGCGCATTCGGCGGGCTGGACGGAGACGAGTTCGTCCCACCATGCGTCGCGTCCGGCGCGCATGTCGGTGGGCGCCTCGACGCGGCGCACCACCACGCACGAGGCCACCTGCGGGCACTCCTCCAAGGCGCGGTCGCACACCTCCTTCAGGTGCAGCACCTTGTCCGCGCGCTTGCCGAAGTTCGCCGTGACCACCACCTTGGCGCCCGAACCGTCGATGCGGTCCTTCAGCGCCTCGGCGGAAAGCCCGCTGAACACCACGCAGTGGATCGCCCCGATGCGGGCGCAGGCCAGCATGCCGATGGCCAGTTGGGGAATCATGGGCAGGTAGAGCACCACGCGGTCTCCGCGCCTTACGCCCAGCTCGCGCAGCATGTTCGTCGTGCGGCACACCTCGCGGTGCAGCCGCTGGTAGGTGTAGGTTTCCACCTCGTTCTCGCCCTCGCCCTGCCAGATGAGCGCGACCTTGTTGCGGCGCGGCCCGGCCAGGTGCCGGTCGATGCAGTTGTAGGAGGCGTTGAGCAGGCCCCCTTCGAACCAGCGCGGCGCAGAGCCGTCCTCCGCGAACCCGGCGCCGCCCACCTTGTCCCAGCGCCTGAACCAGTCAAGCTGGTCGTCCACGGCCGTGCGCCTTTCGCCCTACAGCTCCACGGTGTACTTCGCCACGGCGTCCTCGTCAAGCGTCACGCCGAGGCCGGGGCCGTCCGGTGCGAACAGGCGGCCGTCCTCGAAGCGCAGCGACTCGTTGATGAGGCTCGGGCGGCCCTCCTGCTCGAAGTCCATGAATTCGCAGGGGTACTCGAACGCCTTCATGCCGCAGGCCATGTGCACGATGGCGGTCATGCCCAGGTCGCTCTCCGACTGGCTGCCGATCATCATCGGGCGCTGGAACGCCTCGCACAGCGACGCGATCTTGCGGCCGTAGGTGAAGCCCGCGCGCGGGATCTTGATCATGAGGATGGACAGCGCGTCGATGTCGATCTGGTGCGCGATGTCGCCGATGGTGAAGTTGCTCTCGTCGCCCGTGATGGGGATGTCGATGGCGTGGGCGAGACGCACGCGGTCGCGCTCGTTGTGCGCGTCGATGGGCTCCTCGAAGTAGTCCAGCTCGCCGCGTGTGGCGTCGTAGACCTTCTTGGCGCCGAAGTAGGTGTACATCTGGTTGCCGTCGATGTAGAGCAGGGTGTCGGGCGTGACCACCTCGCGCAGCAGGTGGATGCGGCGGATGTCGGCATCCGGGTCGGCGCCGCCTTTCACCTTGAACGCGCGGTAACCGCGCTCGTTGAGCTCGCGCGCCTGGTCGGCCAGCACCTCGTCGGTGGAGAGCCACAGGATCCGGCTGGGCGCGATGCTTTCGCGGTAGCCGCCCAGCAGCTTATGGATGGGCTTGCCGCACGCCTTGCCGATGATGTCCCACAGCGCCACGTCGATGCCGCCCTTAGCGGCCAGGTTGCCCTTGATGAAGCCCATCTTCTCGTGGATCTTCTCGACGTCGAACGGATCGAGCCCCACGATCAGCGGCGACAGGTGGTCGTTGATGACGTGCACCATGCCCGCCTGCGTCTCGCCGTAGATGTTCTCGCGCGGGATGGCCTCGGCGATGCCCTCGATGCCCTCGTCGGTCATGATGCGCACCAGCACGTGCGACTGCGCGGTCATGCGGCCGGTCGCCCACTCCATCACGTGCGGGAGCGGCAGCTTGACGGGGATGGCCTTCACGCTTTGGATCTTCATGTCCAGATCATCTTCTTTCCCGATCGAACGGATGCCGGCGGCGCACGTTGCGGACCCGCCTCCGGCGCATGCCCGTTATGGCACACTCCCGTTATACCACTGCGCACACCCGTTGTTCGCATCGCCGGCCGATCCCGCGACCGTCGCGAACCATCTTCATCGGCCCGCGCCCCGAGGAGCGCGAACGCTTCTCGCCCCTCCAGCGGAAAATATGAAACGCTCGATGCCCCTCCCCAACCAGATGCCACGCGGAAAGATGTCCCGAAGTGGAAAACCACGAGGTGAAGCGCCCGCTTCCGCCGCAAAGCAGGGAGGGCCCTGTGCAGAAAAGCACAATCCGGGCGCGAGCAGGCATCGAGCGTTTCATATTTTCCGCCCGGCGCCCCGGCAGCGCACCGATTGGAGTATGCTCTGATCGGCCGACCGGGCCCGATCGGCGAAAAGCGCCGCGGATGCGGCGGGAACGCTCCACCGAAGGGGGATGATGCGCCATGGCCTCTACCGAGATCCGCCATGCATGGTGCCAGATGTGCGGACCGGCGAAGACGAAATGCTCGATGCTCTGCACGGTCGAGGACGGACGATGGGTCGGCCTGGAGGGCAATCCTGCGGCGCAGAACAACGGCAGCCGCGGCGGGCGCAACCTGTGCGCGAAGGCGCATGCGTCCATCCAAACGCTCCATGATCCCGACCGCCTCGCCTACCCGATGAAGCGCATCGGGCCCAAAGGCGAAGGCCCGTCCGCCTTCGAGCGCTGTACGTGGGACGAGGCTATCGACGACATCGCCGAGCGCCTAGCGCAGATCAAGCGCGACCACGGCGCCGCTGCCTTCGGCATCCTGGCCCCCCAGTTCTTCGATGTGCTGGCCACCATGGGCAGGCGCTTCCTGAACGTGTTCGGCAGTCCCAACTACCTGCACAGCGGCATCTGCGCCCTGCAGCGCCGCGCCAGCAAGACCGTCAGCATCGGGGACGGCAACTGCGCCCCGGGCCGCATGGACCAGACGCGGCTCCTGGTCTCGTGGGGGTCGAACGTGGAGAACTCGCGCGTCAACCAGGGATTCCCGGCGAAGCGGCTGGACGCCATGCAGCGCGGGATGAAGGTCATCGACATCCGCCCGATGCTCGACCCGCTTGCCGCCAAAGCCGACCTGTGGCTCCCCGTGCGCCCCGGCACCGACGGCGCGCTGGCCCTGGCGGTGCTGAACGTGATCATCGGCGAGGAGCTATACGACCGGGAGTTCGTGGACGAATGGTGCCACGGGTTCGACGAGCTGGCGCAGCACGTCCGCCGGTTCACGCCCGAATGGGCCGAGCCCCGCTGCGGGATACCGGCCGAGCGCATCCGCGAGGCGGCGCGCCTGATGGGGACGATGCGCCCCATGGCGATCCAGTACGGAAACGGCATCGGCGACCAGCAGCGCGACGGGAATTGGACCTGCATCGCCATCTGCCTGATCGAGGCGATCACCGGCAACCTGGGCATCCCGGGCGGCGGCGGCGCGGGCGGCCCAAAGAAGAAGCCCGGGGTCAAGCTGCGCAAGATCGACCTGCTCTCCGACCGCCTGCCCAAAAGCGCGCGCGACGAGGAGATGGGCTGGACGGCCGGCGCCTCTGAGCTGATCGCGCCGGAAACCCCCCGTTGGTACCAGACGCCCGCCACCTGGGAGTCGGGCCCGAACTCGGCGTACTTCCCCGCCCTGATGAGCGCGCTTTCCAATGACCCCCGCAGGCTGCGCGCGGCGTTGGCGCAATCGACCAACCCGCTGGGCGCGACGCGCCAGCCCAAGAAGACGGCGAAGGCGCTGGAGGCGCTGGAGCTGTACGTGGTCCACGACACGCATTGGAACCCATCCTGCGCATGGGCCGACTACGTGCTGCCCGCCTGCTCCCACTACGAGTGCTCGCAGCAGATCGGCGTGAAGCCGGTCCCCGGAGGCACGTTCGTGGGCATCACCCAGCCGCTTGCGGAGCCCTTGGGCGAATCGCGCTCCGACTGGCAGCTGTACCTGGACCTGGCGGTGGCGCTGGGCATGGGCGACGATTTCTGGGGCGGCGACATGGACGCCTGCCTGCGCTGGCAGCTGGAGGGCACCGGGATCGACCTCGACGAACTGCGCGAGAAGGGCTTCATGGTCGTGAAGCCCAAAGAAAGCGCGTGCGAAAAGTCGGCGCCGGCGGCGAAAGTCCCGACCGATGCGGCGAAGCCCGACTACGCAAAGCTGTTCGCCTGCCTGCCGCACGGCAAGGTGCAATGCGCGAACGATTGGATCGGCGGCAAGCCCGACGTGCGCGACGAGGGGACCCTCCCCCGCCTTCCTGAATACTTCGGCCCGCCCGAGGGGCTGTTCGAAACGCCCGAGCTGGCGCGCAAGTACCCGCTCATCTTCTCCGACGTGCACGCGTACCATCTGTGCACGCACAGCTACTACGTGGGAACGCCCTACCTGCGCGAGCTCCAGCCCTATCCTTGGGTGAAGATCAACCCCGCGACCGCCGAGCGCTTCGGCATCGAAAACGGCGACTGGGTGCGCATCGAATCGCCCCATGGGTGGATCGTCCTGCGCGCCGAGCTGTTCGAGGGGATATCCCCCGACGTCCTGATGGGGCGCCGCGGCTGGTGGCAGGGCTGCGGCGAGTTGGGACTGCCCGGCTACGGATGCTTCGACGGCGGATGCGACTCGTCCGTACTGTACAGCACGGATCCGAAGCACTTCGACCCCTTCCACTCCGGCATGCCCAAGCAGACGCTGGTGAGGATCTCCCGCTGGGACGGCGAGCCTCCCGCCGCCGCCCCGCAGGGAAGGGAGCCCTTGGTGAAGCCGCGTCCCGCGCTCACGTCCGAGGCGTGCCCCGAAGGCGAGATCCCCCAGGCTCCCGAGGGGTTCGCCATCGACCCGATGCGCTGCATCGACTGCCACGCCTGCATGGTGGCGTGCAAGCAGAGCCGGCGCATCCCTGCCGGGAACCCTGCCCCCTGCCATGTGGACGCGCAGGTGAGCGGCGCCTTCCCCGACGTGAAGATGCGCTTCATCCCCCGTCCTTGCGGCGCCTGCGAGGAGCCCGCCTGCGCGGCGACCTGCCCGACGGGCGCGCTGCGCTTCATCGGAAGGAATCGGACGGACGCCTGATCGCGACCCCGGGCAGCCGGGCGGGGCGGTTCGCCTAGCCCCGGCTGCCCGGGGAAGGCTCGGATCCCAGCAGGACCTCCCGCGCGGCGGCGTATTTCGCGCGGCGCCGCTCGAGGTCCCCTTCGGCGAGCCCGGCGCAGCCGGCGAACCTCGTCTCGTCGGAGTTGTGCCGCAGATCCGCCAGCTTCACCTTCTCGGCAAGCGGATGGCCCTTGATGGCGCGCACGTAGTCCAAGTAGGGCACCGCGGGATCGTGGGTGAGCAGGCGCACGCCCTCCACCACCTCGGGCGGGAAATCGCGGGCGAGGTCCTCCAGCGTCACGTCGGAGTCCTCCACCGTGTCGTGCAGCAGCGCGACGCATGTCGATGCCTCGTCGTCCATCTGCTCCGCCAGGTGCACCGGGTGGAACACGTAGGGAACGCCGCATTTGTCCAGCTGCCCCGCATGCGCCTCATAGGCGATGCGCAGCGCCTTGTTGGTGAGCTCGGTGTAGATCATCGAAGGCTCCTCTCGTGGGGAATCGGACGGCGCCCGCCATCCCTTAACGCGGCGTCGAGGCGGCGCCCGAATCCTCGAACAGCGCGCCTAGGATGTCCTCGAACAGCTGCGCGGGGATCCACGGCTCGGCGTTGGCGGGCCGGCCCAGCGAGATGTCGTAGCGCGCCGCATCGGACAGGCGGATGCGGACCAGGTCGCGCGACAGGTCCTCCGCCACATCCAATATGCTGGTGGGGCAGAACACCGCCCCCAGCCCCGCCTTGCACAGGCACAGCAGCGTCATCAGGCTGTCCGCCTCCACCAAGACGTCGGGCTTGATGCCCGCAGCGCGCAGTTCCGAGCGCGCGACGCGGCCCGAAATATCATCGAGCGACGTCAGCAGGAACGGGCATCCCCCCAGCGCGGCAAGCCCCTCGTCGCGCGCCTTCGCCGCGGCCTCCCCTGCCGGGCATCCCAGGGACTTCCCGAGGAGCTCGGGCGCGACCGCCGCCACGATCTCCTCCTCGAACAGGCGCCGCACCTCCACTCCGGGGTGCGTCCCCCCGAACCGGGCCACCGCCAGATCGACGTCCCCCTGCTCGGCGGCGCGCAGAAGCTCCTCGTTGGTGCCCTCGACGATCTTCACGCTGACCCCGGGCATGCTGAGGCGGAACTGCGCCAGCGCATGGGGCATCAGCACGCGGCTGCGGATGTTCGACACGCCCACCTTCAGCTTGCCGGTCCCGCCCGCCGTCACGTCGCCGATGCGGCGCATCATCACCGAATAGGCCTCGTTCTGCTCGTGGGCGTAGGACAGGAACGCCTCGCCCGCGCGCGTGAGGGAAAGCGGCGAGCTGCGCACGACCAGCTTCGCCTCCAGCTCCTTCTCCAGGGCGGCGAGGCGCGCGCTGAGCGTCTGCTGGGAGACGTGGAGCTTCTCGGACGCGCGCGTGAACGAGCCCGCCTCCGCAAGCTGTATGAGCCACTCCCATGATTCGACCATCGGCCCCATCCTCTCGCTTCCGCCGGCCTTCTCAGCCTAACGATACGCCAATCCTTCGTCCACCTACAATGATTTCTTGTGATTTCACCGATTTAAATTGTTAAATCGGCATTTTGCCCGTGCTCCCCTTCGAATCGACCGCTACAATTGCCGCATGCTTTACACAAGGCGCCCACATTCGACCCCGAGGGGGCGCAAGCGCGGCGGAGCCGGACAGGCGAAGCTGCGCGGAGGAAGGGAAGGGAGAAACCCATGAAGAACAAGGTGAAAGCACTGCTCGCCGTCGCCTTCGCCGGCGTGCTGGCGATGGGCCTGTTCGCCTGCAGCTCCGGCGGATCGGGCGAGGGCGGGAGCGAGGGCGGCTCCGAGACCGCCAACCTGCGTTTCATGACCGGCGGCGAGTCGGGCACCTACTACGCCTACGGCAGCGTGCTCGCCCAGTACGCCACCAACGGCGACTACGGCGTGTCCGTGACCGCGCTTTCCAGCAACGGCTCGCAGGCCAACGTCCAGGCGCTGCAGGACGACGACGCCGACATCGTGTTCTGCCAGTCCGACGTGACCGCCTACGCCTACGAGGGCACCAACCTCTTCGAGGAGACCGGCGCCTACACCGACTTCTCCGTGGTGGCCACCCTGTACCAGGAGCAGGTCCAGATCGTCACCTGCAACCCCGACATCAAGACCGTCGCCGACCTGGCCGGCAAGACCGTCTCCGTCGGCGCCGCCAACTCCGGCGTGTACTTCAACGCCGTCGACGTGCTGAGCGCCTACGACCTGACGCTCGACGACATCACCCCGGTGTACCAGTCGTTCGCCGACTCCGCCGACTCCCTGAAGGATGACAAGATCGACGCCGCCTTCATCGTCGCCGGCGCCCCCACCACCGCCATCACCGACCTGTCCACCACCAAGACCGCCTACCTGGTCTCCATGGACGACGAGCACGTGGACAAGCTGATCGCCTCCTCGCCCTACTACGCCAAGGCCACCATCCCGGCCGACGTGTACGGCCTGGAGTCCGACACCACCACCGTCTCCGTCGGCGCGGTCGTGCTGGCCAGCAACTACATCGGCGAAGACGCCATCTACGGCTTCACCAAGTCGCTGTTCGACGGCGCGTCCGACAACGCCGAGGCGCACGCCAAGTACTCCGAGCTGAGCCTCGAGGAAGCCTCCTCGGTCCAGGGCGTCCCCTATCATCCGGGCGCTGCCAAGTACTACGAGGAGCAGGGCATCACCGTGGAGGCCGCCGAGCTCGCCTAAGCGGCTCCAGCGGGACGCAAACGGACGATCCCCCGACGAGGGGCCGCAGCGGCCAACCACTGCTGCGGCCCCTCCTTTGGCTTTTCCGCCCCCGTCGATCCGACGGCGGGAGGGCAGCGGACGGGCCCGCGTTTCGGGTCCATGGCTACGATAAGAAGCAGAAGGAGGGCGCATGGCGTTTTTCAAGCGAAAGATGCGGGAGCAGGAAGCCGCCGCCGTCGATAACGACATGCTCGCCGGCGTGGACGTCGACGAGAACATCGACGCCGAAGAAGTGATGCGCAAGTACGACAAGGAATCCAACACGCGCATCTGGGAGGGCATCCCCGCCGTCGTCGTCACGACGCTGATGGTGGTGTTCTCGATCTACTGCCTGTTCATGACGCTGTTCTCCACGGAGCAGGCCGAGGCGCGCCTGGCGCGCTTCCTGGCGTTCGTCATCGTCATCGGCTACATGATGTACCCGTCGCGCAAGAGCAACCACAAGGTCAACCACATCCCCTGGTACGACTTCGTGCTGATGGCTCTGGGCTTCGCGTCGTTCATGTACTTCGCGTTCAACGTCACCGACATCCTGCTGATGGGCGCGCGCATCGAGCCGTTCCATGTGGCGTTGGGCATCGTGGGCATCCTGGTGCTCGTCGAGCTGTGCCGGCGCTGCGTGGGCCTGCCCATCATCATCGTGGTGGCCTGCTTGGTGATCTACGCGCTGTACTGGCAGTTCGACACGTCCAACAACCCCACCCTCTACGACTCCGTGCGCAAGGTGGTCCAGAAGCTGTTCTACACCACCTCGGGCGTCATCGGCACGCCCATCAACGTGTGCTACACCTACATCGTGCTGTTCGTGATCTTCGGCGCGTTCCTGGAGCGCACCGGCATCGCGAACTTCTTCATCGCGCTGGCCAACAAGATCGCCGGTTGGTCCAGCGGCGGCGCCGCGAAGGTCGCCGTCATCTCGTCGGCCCTGTGCGGCATGGTGTCGGGCTCGTCGGTGGGCAACGTGGTCACCACCGGCTCGGTCACCATCCCCATGATGAAGAAGGTGGGCTACAAGCCCGAGTTCGCCGGCGGCGTCGAGGCCGCGGCATCCTCGGGCGGCCAGATCATGCCCCCCATCATGGGCGCGGCGGCGTTCCTGATGGCCGAGTACATCGGCATCCCCTACATGGAGGTGGCCACCAAGGCCATCGTCCCGGCGCTGCTGTACTTCGCCGGCATCTTCATCGCCGTGCACCTTGAGGCGAAGAAGCTGGGCCTGAAGGGCATCCCGCGCGAGGAGCTGCCCACGGGCAAGTACCTGCTGAAGAGCTGCTACCTCATCATCCCGCTGGTGCTGCTGGTGTGGATCGTGTCCGCCGGCCTGCGCACGATGGCCGCATCCGCCGCCATCTCCATCGCCGCCGCCTTCGTGGTGGGCTTCATCAACTTCCTCACCACCAACTGGCAGGAGCGCGAGGAGGGCGCCACGTTCGGCTCCGTGCTCGCCGAGACCGTCAAGATCGCGCTGCTCACCGTCGCCGACGCGTTCGCCGCCGGCGCCAAGAGCAC
Organism: uncultured Coriobacteriaceae bacterium; assembly: GCA_900550385.1. Taxonomy (GTDB): domain Bacteria; phylum Actinomycetota; class Coriobacteriia; order Coriobacteriales; family Eggerthellaceae; genus Aphodovivens. The sequence goes on from URRZ01000034.1 coordinate 17,727, forward strand.
CATCCCCGTGGCCGTCGCCTGCGCGATGGCGGGCGTCATCGCCGGCTGCATCACCGTCACCGGCCTGGCCTCCACCATCATCAACGTGATCGTGCTCATGGCTGGCGACTTCGTCATCGTGGGCCTGGTGTTCACCATGATCTGCTGCCTCATCCTGGGCATGGGCGTGCCCACCACCGCCAACTACTGCATCATGGCCTCCACCTGCGCGCCCATCCTCATCCAGCTGGGCATCGACCCCATCTGCGCGCACTTCTTCGTGTTCTACTTCGGCATCGCCGCCGACATCACGCCGCCGGTCGCGCTGGCGGCCTACGCCGCGTCGGCTATCGCCAAGTCGCGCCCGATGATGACGGCCGTCAACGCCACCAAGCTGGGCATCGCGAAGTTCGTGGTCCCCTACATCTTCTGCTTCAGCCCCGTGCTGCTGATGGTGGGCGACGACGTGACCGCGATCACGGTGATCCTCAACACGCTATCCGCATTGGGCGGCATGTTCGGCATCCAATGCGCGCTCACCAACACGCTATTCGAGCGCCATATCAACCCGCTGTTCCGCATCCTTTTGGCTGCCGGCGGCCTGGGCATGATGATCCCGGGCGCCGCATCCGACGTCGCCGGCCTGGTGCTGATCCTGGTCATCTGCGGCATCCAGTTCCTGCTTGCCCGCAAGGCGAAAAAGGAAGCCCTGACCGCCGACGAGGGCGCTGCCAAGGCGCTGCAGGACGGCGAGGAAGGCGGATCCCCCGACGAGGCGCAGGCCTAGCGCCGAAGGCCCCGACATCGGGAAGAACGGCATGGCCGCAGCCGGCCGGATGTGCTAGGCTGCGGCCTGCGAGGACGCAATGGAAGCTCTACCGTGCGAGGTGAACATATGAGCAACAAGGGAATAGTGTGGGTGACCGGCTGCGACGGCTTCATCGGCAAGGAGGTCTCGCAGCGCTTCGAGCAAGCGGGCTACAACGTGGTCGGCACCGATCTGGCCCTGAGCGTGTGCGAGCAGGAGCGCCTGGAGGCGTTCGCCGAGGAGATCCAGCCCGACGTGGTGGTGAACTGCGCAGGCATCCGCCGCGACGCCACCAACCTGGCGACGCGCATCAAGGCCTACGAGGTCAACGCGGTAGGCGCGCGCAACGTGGCGTTGGCCGCCAACGCGGTGGGCGCCGTCGTCGTGCAGGTCTCCTCCGACGACGTGTACTCCTCGAAGCTGGACGAGCCGGTGAACGAGTTCGACAGCCCCCAGCCCAACACGCCCTACGGCAAATCGAAGCGCGCCGGCGAGATGATGGTGCGCAACACCACCCCGGACCACCTGATCATCCGCTCGTCGTGGATCTACCACGCCGACAGCGGCCAGATGAGGGCCGTGCTGGATGCGGCGCGCGAAGGGCGCAAGATCGAGATGCGCACCGACCAGTTCGCTGCCCCCACCAGCGTCGCCCTGTACGTGGACATGATCATCCGCGCATTGGAGAAGGGCGCGACCGGCACGTTCCACATGGTGGCGCGAGGCAGCACCAGCCGTTTCGGGTTCGCCTCGAAGATCCTGGAATACGCCGGTTACGATCCCGATCAGGTGCTGGTCCCCGCCGAGGACAAGCGCACCGCCGAGAACGTGGTGCTGGAGAGCATGATGCTGGACATCGCCGGCGTGGAGATGCCCACGTGGGAGGAGGACCTGCGGTCCTACATGAAGCAGGAGGGCCTGCTCGCCGGATAGGCGGGCGCCGCAAGGCAACCGGGAGCGCCGGAGATCCCGAAAGACCCCCATCGATCCGAAGCGGGGGCCCTCGCGGCGCCCGCCGGCGCATTTGGGGGGGGAGAGGGGCCGGGGGCCCCCGCACGCCCGCCCCCACGGGCCCCCCGCCCCCCCCCACCAA
>URRZ01000035.1 GCA_900550385.1 uncultured Coriobacteriaceae bacterium
TCTTACTGCAAAGCGAATCGGCGGGATCAGGGTCGGGCTCGCGAAACGAGCGCGATGCGGCGACAAGCGCCGGAGCTTGCTTCACAACGACGCCGGCGAGCATCAATCACGACCACCCGCATAGCGGGTGGTTTGCTTCTAGGGTATAACCCGGGATGCCGATCGACATCTAAAGGTGCTGGCCTTCGCCCCTTTCGGGCCAGATTGCCATCGACCAGCCAACATACTGAGGGCGTCACTTCCTCTTGAACGGACCCTCATGCTCCTTGACGCTCAGCTTATCCAGCGCGATATCATCGGCGGGCTTGTAGGCCTCCGTGCGGACGATGTAGCGGAAGCGCGGCGTTCCGTCGACGTTGCGCGCCGCAGGCAGATCGGCCTTGCCGAACCCGTAGCGCAGCGCACCCACAGTGCTCGCGATCGCGTCGGCCATATGCCCGGCGGTCGGACGCGCCACCATGCCGGCCTCGCTGTTGAAGAAGCCGTCGTCGACCACGTAGGCCGTGCGGATGCGCCGACGGCGCGAGCGCTCGAAGCGCACGACCGCGACGATGCCGATGACGATAACGGCCCACCACACGGCGATCGCCACCACATCCGTAACGGAATCGACCGTCGAGAACCCCAGGTAGTACCACAGCCACAGCAGAAACGCCGATACGACGACGAGTACTGCGGTGATGGCGATGTTAGACGCTTTCATTCGGATGCCTCTTCCCTATCGCTCGCTACCGTTGCCGCCCGCATGCCCCGTGCCGAGCACGCCCGCCTCGAATTCTTTGAGGCGCGAGGTGAACCCTGCGCGGCGCCCGCTGGCGATGGCGTAGTACACGGCCGCGATGATCAGGCCGAGGAACATGTAGTAATGCACCCAGCACGCTGCGTGGCTGCCGCCCTGGCCCGAAGCGAGCGGCGTGGCGTCATCGCCGATGAACTCCTCGGCGCCCTGACTCATGAGCGGCTCGACCGCACCCTGCATGGCGCCGGCCAAGGGGCTCACCACGGTTGCGACCGCGCCGTCGATCGGCGTCGGAACGCCGGGGATGACCGGCGTCGGCGCCGGCGTGCCCGTGCCGTCACCCGTGCCGTCGCCGGGGACAACCGGCGGGATGGCGCTCCATACCGCGTAGTACGTCGTCGTGCCCGCCGGGAACGTGTCCGTCGGGAAGTCCGTGAGCGCCGCGCCCGTGCCGTCGGGGCTGTCGAACCAGCCGACGAAGGTGTACCCGGCGCGCTGCGGGGCTGCGGCGGGCCAGGCAGCCTCGATGGGCTCGCCCGTGGCGCCCTCGATGGTCGCCGGCATGCCCGAAACCGCCGCGCCGCCCGCGTTCGCGTCGAACACGATGCTCGCCGCATCGGCAGTGTACTCGAACGTCACGACGGTGCCGTAACCGACCGCGAAGGTCTGCGTGGGCTCGCCCACGAGCGTGTAGCCGTCGATGGCGATAGCCTGCTCGGTGATACCGACGTCGAAGGTCTGGCCATCCACGACCTTGGACTGCGCGATCTCGGTATCGGTGCCCGCAAGCACATATCGCACCGTGTAGTCGGCATCGGCGTTGGCCACGTAGTAGACGTCGACGTAGCGGGTCTCGCTCGGCGCGAACGCGTCGAGCGTCTGCGTTGCGGCGCCGCTCGTCTGCGCGTGCGTGTAGCCCTCGAAGCGGCCGGCTGTGGTCGGCTCGACCGTCACCGTCACCGCGGAGCCCAGCCAGTCGCTGCCGGACACGGCGCTGTCAACCACGCTCGGCTCGACCACCTCGAACACAAGCCGGGCCAGGCCATGGAGGTGGATTGGAGCGGCACCGCGATGCGGCTGTCCTGCGAGGCGACCGGGGAGGTCGCGACCGCGCACCTGTTCGTCGCCTGCCTGCCGTACTCGCAGTGCAGCTACGTGGAGGCGACGCTGGACATGAGGCAGAACACATGGCTCACGTGCCACGTCCACGCATGGGAGTTCTTCGGGGGCGTCGCCGTCAGGACCGTGTGCGACAACCTCAAGGTGGGCGTCGTCAAGCACCCGCGCAACGGCGAGGTCGTGCTCAACGAGGCGTACGAGGCGCTCGGACGCCACTACATGACCGCCATCATGCCGACCGGCGTGGGAAAGCCCAAGCAGAAGGCGTCCGTGGAAGGCACGTGCGGCAAGGTCGCCACGGCCATCGTCGCCCGGCTGCGCAACGAGCGCTTCGGGACGCTCGATGAGCTCAACGCCGCCATCCGCGAGAGACTCGAAGAGTTCAATGCGGCGCCCTTCCAGAAGCGGGAGGGGTCCCGCAAGCTCGTGTTCGAGGAGGTCGAGTCGGCGTTCCTCGAGCCGCTGCCGGCGCTGCCGTTCGAGGTCTGCTCCTGGGTGTACGGCCGCAGTGTGGGATTGGACTTCCACGTCGCGTTCGAGAAGAACCGCTATTCGGTGCCGCACGCCCTGGTCGGCAAGAAGGTCGACCTCAAGGTGACCGAGTCGATGGTCGAGGCGTACCGCGACGGCGAGCGCGTCGCCAGCCATCCGCGCTTCCCGTCGTTCGTGCAGTACCGCTACAGCACGGACCGCTCCCACATGCCGCCGGAGTTCGCGAGGCCGGAATGGGACGACAGGCGCATCCTGCGCTGGGCCAGGGAGATCGGCCCGAGCACGCATGTCGTCGTCATGCGCATCTTCGACGGCGTCCAGGTCAAGGAGCAGGCCTACAACCCGGCGCTCGCCGCGCTCAACCTCACCAAGCTCTACGCGGAGCGCGACCTGGAGGAAGCGTGCGAGTACGCGCTGGCGAAGGCCTCCCGCCCGCGCTGCAGGTTCATCAAGACGGTGCTGGCGAGCAACGCCGCCAAGCGCGGCGGGGCGCAGGAAGGCGAGCGGGACGGCGGCTACATCCGCGGCGAGCGCTACTACAACGAAGGGGGCGATGCGGGATGCTAGACCCTGAGACCAAGCGCAAAGCGCGCGAACTGGGCGTGCCCGGCCTCCTCGACGCCGTCGAGCTCGTCGGCTCGGACCCGTCCTACGCCGGCCTCTCCTTCGACGAGAAGATGAGGGTGGTCATCGACTACTCCCACCAAGAGAGGCTCAACGGCTAGGTGGCGCGCCTGATACGCAACGCCCACTTCCGGCTCCCGCAGGTCGACATATCCGACATAGACTACGACGGGAGGCCGATCAGCCGCGACCTCGTCAACGAGCTCGGGACCTCGCAGTTCGTCGCGAACGCCACCGACGTCATACTCGAGGGCTTCACGGGCACGGGCAAGAGCCACCTCGCCTGCGCCCTGGGCAAGCAGGCCTGCAAGCACGGGCTGAGGACCCTCTACGTGCGCATGCCCGACATGCTGGCCTACCGCTCCGAGAAGATGGACGCCGGCTGGCCCGAGAAGAAGGTCCTCAACAAGTACGCGGCCTACAAGGTGCTCATAATAGACGAGCACCTCATCGACAGGCCCACCAAGGAGCAGATGCACTTCCTGCTCGAGCTCACCGAGCGCCGCTACGACAACTCCTCCACCATTTACTGCTCTCAGTATGGGGTCGAGGACTGGCACCGGCGCATGGGCGGCGGCGCGCACGCCGAGTCCGTCATGGACCGCATCGTTCACAACGCCGTCCGCATCCAGATGGGCGACGTGAACATGCGCGAGCGCATGGCGGCCAAGGCGAAACGGCCGGGAGGCGTCCGGGCATAAGCGTGGACGCTCAGCGGACCTCGCGGGGAGGGCTGCCTGCGGAGCCGCCCCGCGAGGTCGGCGCGGGCGTCGGCGAAGGGAGCGCGCCAGGGCCCGATGGCCAGGGCTGCGGCGCGGTGGCGCCGGTGTGCGCACAGTGGTGAGAGCGAGCGCGCACAAATGTGACATCGCCCGTGCGCATCAACTTGCAATCGCCGCGCACAAACCGCGCGAATAATCAGATGCCGGCAATTTGTAATCACCCCCGGTTTTTCGGGGATGTTCGCGGCAGAGCCTGTAATCACCGGCTCGCGAGGGGTTTCTGCAAGCCGCCTATGGAATAAAAACAAGGGCGATTTCCGTCCGAACCGGCATTCCGACCGCCTTTCAAGCGGGCTGATCCGGCCTTCTCGAGGCAGTTTTTTACTCCCCATTTCTGACTTGGGATTATGCGTTTTCGACCCTCTGGGAACAGGGGGTGATTACAAAGTGATTACAAACGGCTCTGGGAGCGTCTGCCGGGCTCGGCAGAATAATATCGGGTGGCTTGCTTTACTACTCATGGGTGAGCATGGTTCGGCATCGTTTGGCAGCTCTTAGAAACGGCTTCCACCTTTTGGGGATAATCTGAATCGTTTTCGCAGGTGAAACGGCATGAAAATGCCCCCGGAAAACGGCGTTTCCGAGGGCATTTCGACTTCATTATTCTTCAAAATCGCCGGTGGCTGTGTTCACCGTTGCGTACCCGTGATGTCGGTTGCGTACTGAAATAACCGCAGGTAAAACGGCAAATTTAACCCAAAAACTCACTCCCACTCGATGGTGCCGATGGGCTTCGGGGTCAGGTCGTAGGCGACGCGGCAGATGCCCGGCACCTCCGCCAGGATGCGGTCGGTGATCTTCTTGAGCAGGGGCCAGTCGAGCTCGGGCACGGTGGCGGTCATGGCGTCGACGGTGTTGACGGCGCGGATGATGGCCGGCCACTCGTAGGCGCGCTTGCCGTCGCGCACGCCGGTGGCGCGCATGTCGGGCACCACGATGAAGTACTGCCACACCTTGCCGGCGAGCCCGGCGTTGCCGAACTCCTCGCGCAGGATGGCGTCGGCCTCGCGCAGCGCCTCCAGGCGGTCGCGCGTGATGGCGCCCAGGCAGCGCACGCCCAGGCCGGGGCCGGGGAAGGGCTGGCGCTCGACCATGCTCTCGGGCAGGCCCAGGGCGCGGCCGACGACGCGGACCTCGTCCTTGAACAGCAGCTTCACCGGCTCGCACAGTTCGAACTGCAGGTTCTCGGGCAGGCCGCCCACGTTGTGGTGCGCCTTCACGCCGTCGGACTCCAAGATGTCGGGGTAGATGGTGCCCTGCGCCAGGAAGCTCACCTCGCCGGCAACCTTGCGCGCCTCCTCCTCGAAGACGCGGATGAACTCGGCGCCGATGATCTTGCGCTTGCGCTCGGGCTCGGCCACGTCCTCCAGCAAGCCGAGGAAGCGGTCGGTGGCGTCGACGTACACCAGGTTGGCGTCCATCTGGTTCTTGAACACGTCGACGACCTGCTCGGACTCGCCCTTGCGCATGAGCCCGTGGTTCACATGGACGCAGATCAGCTGGCGGCCGACCGCCTTGATGAGCAGCGCCGCCACCACCGAGGAGTCCACGCCGCCCGAAAGCGCCAGAAGGACGTTCTTGTCGCCGATCTGCTGGCGGCAAGCGGCGACCTGCTGCTCGATGAACGCCTCGGCAAGCTCGGGCGTGGTGATGCGGACCATGTCTTCGGGACGCTTGTTGGGATCCATGCGAAGCTCCTTCGTGTCGATCGGTTCACGTTGCCTCGCAGTATATCAGCATCCGCGCATCGGCATGCGCCGGGGGGCGGCCGCTCCCGGCGCATGCCCCATCACCTGTCCAGCTTGAAGTCGAGGCTCCGGTAGGTCCGCACGGGGTTCCCCCGTTCGAGCTTGCCGTGCTCGAGCCACGCCTCCTTCCGCTGCCTGTCCTCGGCGCGGTCTCGCCGTTCGGACAGGATCGCGCGCAGCCGCTTCTCGGCTATGCGGCGGTTGGCGTGCTGGGTGCGCTCGGCGGTGCTGGCTGCGACGATGCCCGTCGGCAGGTGAACGAGGCGCACCCCCGTCTCGACCTTGTTCACGTTCTGCCCGCCGTGCCCTCCGGAATGGAAGCGCTCCATGCGGACGTCGCGTTCGTCGAAGGGCTCCTCCTTCTCCGTTTCCGGGATCACGCTGCACGCGATGTACCAGTTCTTGCGTCTATGGTGCGGGCGCAGGGGGCTCTCGCACACCCACAGGATGGTCCCGGCCAAAAACGAGAGGTCTCGCTCGCAGGTGAACGTGATGGAGGCGAAGCAGCCCTTGTCGCGCGTCGGCCGGGACTCCGCAAGCTGGATGTCGGGGAATTCGGCCGATAGCGCGCGGAACACCCCGCCCACGGCGTAAGCGCATTCCGGCGGGCCGCCTATGCCCGAGGATAGCTGCACGATCATCTAGTCATCATCTCCTGTCTTGAAGTTGTAGATCGGCTTGAGGATGCCCGTCACCTCGACGGCCTCCCCGATGGCGTCGCGGATCGCCGCGATGCCGCGGTAGGCGAAAGGCGCCTCGTCGAGCGTTCCCTGACCGATGCAGCTCGTCCAGACGCCATCCATCTCGCGTTTGAACTCGGATACCGTGTGGAGGGCCTTCGCATCGCTGCGCTTGAGGATCCGCCCCGACCCGTGCGGGGCGGAGTGGTTCCATTCGGGGTTGCCCTTCCCGATTCCCAAGATGGCGCCGTCCCGCATGTTGGCGGGGATGACGACCGGCTCGCCTTCGCGGGCGCTCGCCGCCCCCTTGCGCAGCAGCCCCTCGCCGTCGATGCAGTTGTGCGCGCACGAGAACACCCCGGTCCCGTCGGCCAGCTTGCCGGGCTTCAGCTTGGCGCCCTTGCAGATCGCGCGGACCATGAGCGCGCGGCTCAGCTCCGCGAACCGGCAGACCGTGCGGATGTCCTCGACGTACTCGTCGCGCAGCGTTCCCTCGAGCCATGTCATCTCGTAGGGGACGTCCAGCCCGCGCTCCTTCAGCTGGCGCTGCCCGGCGCGCATGTACCACTCGAACACCTGCTGGCCCAAGTTGCGGCTGCCGCTGTGCACGAGCAGCGGGAAGACGCCTTTGCCGCCTTCGCCGTCGACCGCCGATTCGATTTCGATGAAGTGGTTGCCCCCGCCGAGCGTGCCCAGGCTTTGGAGCGCGCGGTCTTTCCGGATGCGCGGCGCGCAATGCAGGCTCTCGATGATTTCCGCCGCTTCGTCCTCCCATTCGGCGGGGACGGGGGAGGGTCGGCCTCGTTTGCCGCCGACGACGTCCTTGCGGACGGCCTTGTCCAGTTTCGCGAAGTCGATCCTGCCCTTCGCGGTTGCGAATTCGACGGTCACGCCGCATCCGATGTCGTTGCCCACCAACGCGGGCATGACTTTGCCTCCCACCGTCATGGCGAGCCCGATCGGGCCGACGTTCCCCGCATGCACGTCGGGCATGACCCGGATTCTCGAGCCTTCGCATGCCTCGGAATCGCACAGCATGCGTATCTGCGCGAGCGCGTGCTCGTCGACTGCCTTCGGGTCGTCGTCGACCGCATGGATGATGGCGGAGGCGTACGCCCCTGTGATTTCGATTGCCAAAACGATCTCCTTGAACGTTTGTCTTCGGCGCAGCCGCATCGGCCGCGCCGGTCCTTCGCGGGTTCGGTTCGTGCGAGGCGTTTCCGTTCAAGTCGGGACGTCATCGGAGAACGGCCAAGTCGAAGATCGACCATGGGGCAGGATGGAGGGGCGGATTCGATCTCGGCGCGCAACGATGAGCCTCGCCTTTTCGGAGGCCTCGCGCAAGATATGGATGATTCCCGCCCGTCAAGGAGGACATGCCTTGCGGCATGGTTAGATAGGCACGTTATACCCTACTTGGGCGAATTTGCCAACCGCCCGTCGTGAAAAGGGGGCGGCTGCATCTTCGCATTTCGCCGAAAAGGCGCAGCGGAGGGGTCCCGCCGCGCCTTTTTGGTTCGCCCTAGCGCGCGTCCTCGCCGAAGAACAGCTCGTACCAGCGGATGAACAGGTAGATCGTCCACACGTGGCGCCACAGCAGCGCCTTGTGGCGAGGGAACCAGATGGGATGGCTCACGCGCGGCTTGCGGCCGAGGAACGCGTCCAGCAGCGCGCCGATCTCGTCGACCTTGAAGAACTCGGCGGCAGCGGGGCTTGCGAACGCGCGCTCGATGTCGGTGTTGGCGGCGGGGTCGCGCAGCCACGAGCTCACCGGCACGGGGAAGCCCAGCTTCTTGCGGTAGGCCACCTCCTGCGGCAGCACGCGCGAGGCGGCTTTGCGCAGGGCGACCTTGTTCCCCTCGCCGTCGCGCTTGAAGCGGGAGGGCATGCGCAGCGCGACGTCCAGCATGCGCTTGTCCACGAACGGCATGCGGATGTCCAGCCCCGTGCCGCGGGAGATCTTGGTGGAGTTGAACAGGATGCTGCCCTCGAAGTAGCTGCGGAACTCGACGTAGAGCATCCAGGTCAGCGGATCGTACTTGCGGCCTTCCGCGCCGCGCTCCTTCATGAACTCGCGCGTGGTGACCGGCGGGTTGTACTCCTTGAGGTAGCGGCGCTCCTCGGAGGGGCTCATGATGTGCGTGGAGCCGAAATACACCGGGTCGGGGCCGGCGGCGACGCGCTTGACGTTGCCGTAGACGCTGTAGCCGGCGAAGAACTCGTCGGCGCCTTCGCCCGAGAAGCACAGGCTCGATTTCTCGGCAACCTTCTTGCAGCCGCAATACAGCGACAGGCCCGCCACGTCCGCGGAGGGCTGCTCGTAGGCCAGCAGGAACTCGTCGACGTTGCCGAAGAAGTCCTCGGGCGTCACCGAGATGCCCTCGAACTCGCGGCCGAGGTACGCCGCCGTGGCGCGGGCGTCCTCCTCCTCGCTGACCTCCTGGTCCTCGTAGGACACGCAGAAGCCGCGCCGCGTGGGGCCCTTCGCTAGGATGTAGGAGGAATCCACGCCGCCGGAGAGGAAGCTGTCGGGCATCTCGCCCTCGTCGCAGATGTCGCGCATGGCGCCTTCCATGGCGGCCTCGATCTCGTCGGCCCAGTCGTCGAGGGTCTTCGATTCGTCGGGTTCGAAGGCCAGCTCCCAGTAGCGGCCGAGTTCGAGCCCCTGCGCGCCGAAGCGGAGGAACCCGCCCGGCTCGAGCTTGCGCACGCCCTTGAACAGGGTGTCCTCGCCGGGGACGTAGGTGAACTCCAGGTAGAACGGGATCATGTCGCGGTTGAGCTCGCGCACGAAACCGGGCTGGCCGAACAGGTCCTTGATCTGGAGGCCGTAGAGCAGGCGGCCGTCGGCGGTCTGGTAGTAGAACAGCAGCTCCGCGCCGAACGGGTCGCGCGCGCAGAAGATCTCGTCGGTTTCCGTGTCGTGCAGCACGAAGGCGAACTGGCCGTTCAGGTGGTTGCCCATCTGGTCGCCCCACGCCTGCCATGCGGCGACGAGCAGCTTCTCCTCGCGCTCGGCGCGCGTGCAGCCGGCGATGTCGACGTCCAGCTCGGCGGCGAGCTCCCTATGGTTGCGGATCAGCCCTGAATAGGCCTTCACTTCGATCATGCGACTACCCCTCGTTCGCGTCGGGTTCGGAAAAATCGGTAGCCATGATACACCACGTCCCCGCGCGATCCGCTCTGGCCGCACGCGCACCATCGAAACGAGAGAAAAGACTGGAGCGCAAAGCCGACTCCATCCACCTCGTCGGCGTAAGAGACAGCTGGGGAATTCCCGGGCGCATCGGCCAGTCGGCGGTGGATGACGCCCGCGCTCCACCATCCGTTGTTGCGCGGAGGCCTTCTCCGAGGTAATGAAGGAGTGCAATCTTGAAAGGACGGAATGCTCCGCCGCTCTGATGTGGTTTTGATGCGATGCGCTCTATTCGCGGTATTTTGCCACCAGATGGGTGATCGGCTGGCAGTTTCGCGCAGATAGAGTGCGTCATCGCGCTCCGGCATGTCTCATTCTGCGATTCGGGGTATCGCCGTCAGGCAAAACGTGCTCCAGAGATCGCCTATCGTCATACAGCGTTTGTCGGACGCGCTCTATTCGTGTCGTTTTGACATGAGATGCATCAATTTATGCCTGAATTTCGCGAATAGAGTGCGGTCTCCTAGTCGTTCCCGATTGAGTGGAACCGTGCGTGTGGAACGAGGTGCGGAATGGTCGTGGAGCGGGCGTTGTGGAACGGGGATCCGTTCTACGTTCCATGTGCTGCGAAGCACGGAACGGATCCTTTGCCCAACTATCGCAGCAACAGAAGAGGCGCCCGGAATAGGCCAGACGCCTCAGGAAGATGATGGGATGCGCGTTGTTTCGCGCTACAGCTCGATGCGGCCGAACTTCGCGAGGATCTCGGTCGCGGCGGTGCAGGCGGGGCAGTCGCACCACTTGGCGCCCGCTTCCTTGCGCTCGAGCTGCGCGGCCAGCCCAGCGGCGGCGGCTTCCTCGCCCAGCATCTCCTTGGCGGGGCCTTCCAGGAAGGCGATCACGCCCTCGATCGTGTTCGGGCGTCCCTCCAAGAAATCGACGAGCTTGGCGGTCTCCGCCTCGGCGGCGTCGGGGTTGGCGGCGACGGCCTCCTTCCAAGCGAGGGCGGCGTCCTTGGTGGCCTGCTTGCTGGAGCCGGCCGTCGCGAGGATGTCGGCGCGCTCCGCCACGAAATCGAGCAGTTCCTTGTCCATGATGATCCTCCTTGGTCGAAGTTTCCTCTTCCCGCTGTTGTACCATGATACGCGATCAGATGCCGGAATGGCGGATGGCCGACGACGCGCCGTGCGTTCGAGGCGCGCTATCTGCTATCGCCAGCCGATTCCTTCTGCGATTAAACGCGCTAAAAGGAAGCGATCCCATTCTATGCTGGTCTCCCGATAGTGGCCCGGATAGCGGTTGACCCGCGCATCGGTTATAGCGAAGCCGCCATCGATGGGTTCGATCTTGGCTTCGAAGATGCAGTATCCGGTCCAACTCCGATGGTAATGGAGCACATCGTCCTCGCAGTACATGAACCAGTGATCCTCCATCGCTTCGGGAATATGGCCATGTTCGAGGATCGCCTTCTCCTCGGCGGAGATCCTGAGCCCCAAGTGGAAATCCTCGTGCCGGCTGGGCATGGGGCGAATCCGCCACGAATCCCTCGTCGCCTTTTCCTCATGATGCGGCAGGGGATCTTTCCCGGCGAAGCGCTTCGCCGAGTTGCCGATGCCGTTGATCCACAGGTCGAGCGCGGCGCGCTCCCCATCGCTCAGCTCGACGCTGCGAGGCTGGGCGTCTTTTTCGCATGGCGGTTTCCGTGCCACCAGCAAAGGCATGCCTGCCGGATCTTCCCCCTCGATGCGGATTTCCAGCTTGTCGTTCTCGTAGATGTCGATCTCGTCATCGAGCATTTCCAAGAGCGTGCCCGTGAACACCCCGTCGACGCAATCCTCCAGCCTCACATGCGCGGGAACGCGGCCATGGATCCCGCAATCGACTTGGACTTCGAAGGTGTCGTAGTTGAGAAGCGTCCGCAGCTCGTCGATGCTAGTGGCTTCGAGCATGCGCCGCCTAGCATCGCCGGAGTGGAAAACATGGTCGCTCAGCAGCCCGCTTGCGGCCATGGCGTCCTGGTCGGGGATAACCGCCTCGAGGGACAGCGGGCTTTCGTCCACGCATGCCCCGAGTCCGTATCCGAGATCGTTGACCTCCTCCGGCGCCTTGTCCTTGAGGACCTCCATGCTGCGCGATATCACCGGGCATAGGATCTCGAGCGAGGCGCCCTGTCCGCAGCCGTCGTATACGAACACGAGGACGGCGTCCGCTTCGGCAGGCCAGGGAAACTCTTCGAGATCGGCGTAGAGCCGTTCCCAAGTGCATTTCAGCACGAGATAGCGTTCGAACGCCTGCCTGAATGAAAGTTCTCCCAGCTTCATGATGGCGCCCTCCGTTCGGTTTCGATTCGGCCCTGCCGAAGGAGGCGGCTGTTTGCGCGATTGCGACCGTGAGGAGATGCCATGCCGACAGCCTTCCTCTCGTTTCAAGCTAAGGGCAGTATCGCTTATGGCGGGCATGCGGGTTGTCCTGAAAAAAGTACAAGGGGACGGCTCGCCGTCCCGTTTTGCCTGCGGGTTCGTCCGGTGCTACGATTCCCCCAATGGTGCAAAGCGGATCGAGGAGGAAACCATGCGCGAAGAACCTGCTGTGAGGATCGAGGATCTGAAGCCTTCCGCCCATCGGCTGGACGGCAAGGTGGTCATCGTGACGGGCTCAACGTCCGGCATCGGCAAAGCGACGGCGATCCTCTGCGCGCACGAGGGCGCCAAGGTCACCGTCGTGGGCCGTCGCGAGCAGAAGGGCGCCGCCGTGGTGGCGGAGATCGAGCGCGGAGGCGGCGAGGCCATGTACGTCCGCGCCGATATGACCGTGGAAGAGGACGTGCAGCGCGTCGTGGACGCCACGATGGAGCGTTGGGGCAGGATCGACGGGCTGTTCAACAACGCGGGTACGCTCATCGCGAAGCCGACGCTGGAGCTCACGCGCGAGGACTGGGACGCGTTCCTGAACCTGGACGCGTACTCCTACCTGCGCATGATGCAGCTGGTCATCCCCGTCATGGAGCGCCAAGGCGGCGGTTCCATCGTGAACTGCTCGTCGCTCGCCGCGCTCGACAACCAGATCGACGGCGGCGCGCTGTACTGCTTCGTGAAGGCGGGCGTGAACCACATGACGCACTGCATCGCTGCGGAGTTCGCGGGCAAGGGCATCCGCGTGAACAACATCATGCCCGGCGTCATCGCCACCGAGATGGTGCTGTCCGGCCCCGGGGCCGAGGATTTCGACAAGATGGCGGCGCTCATGCCGGCAGGCCGCCCGGGCACCGCGCTGGAATGCGCCTATGCCGTGCTGTACCTGCTGTCCGACGAATCGTCCTATACCAGCGGCGCGTCCATCGTCATCGACCACGGAATGCGCGGGTACTGATCCCCTAGTCGACCATCACCCTTATCTGCCAGTCCGCATCGTCGCCGCAGCCGGTGTCGAAGTAGGTCACCGAGATGTTCGCGCGGTTATCGCCTGCCTCCTGCCGCGCGTATCGGCTGTAGACCGTCGCCTCGACCCTCTCGTCCGGCGGGGCGGCGAGGAATTGCTCGCAGAAGTCGTCCGGAAGCGCCTCGGGCTCGAGCATGCCCTCGTATTCGAAGGGGGCGTCGATCGTCGCGACGCCCTCGTGGAGCCGGGCGTATTCGCGTTTCGCGCGCTCGAGGACGGCAGCGCGGTCGCCCGATTCGTCGACGGCGATGGAGTAGGCGATGTCCTCGATGACCCCGTCTGCGCCGATGCCCACCGCAACGTAGACCTCGTCGTCGGCATCGCGGTCGTACAGGTAGCCGAAGACGTCGTAGCCTTCCGGCCGGTATTCGTCTTGCGGGTCGGAGCCGCTCACGGAGGAGCAGGTGGTGCTCAGCCCGCGCACCACCTCGTCATACGTCACCGAGGCTGCGGCGCGCGATTGCTCGTTCGCGTCGTGCTGGGCGGAGTAGTACGGCAGGAACGCCGCCAGCATGATCACGGTGCACAGCAGGCAGGGCAGCGCGGTCAAGATGAAGCGCGGCGGAACCTTCACCTTGCATGCCCGGGCGACGAACTCCGCTTCGCCGGCCATCGAAGAGCTTTCGACGGCGTATTCCTCCATCCTGTCCAGCGCATAGGAGATGCTCGGCTCCTCTTCGTCCTTGTAGGTGCCGCGTTTGCCCCTCCTGCCCGCTTTGATGCGGATCTTGGTCCAGGGGGATTTTTCCATTCCGAAGCGCGGCACGAGGTAGAAGACGCACAGGCCGGCGATATCCAGCAGGAAGATGCCGATAATCGCCGCGATGCCGATGTAGTTCATGCCGCCCGCGTGGATGAAGGCATCGTTGATGAAGACCAGGATGCCGAACTCGACGAGCATGAGGGGGCAGAGCACGAGAAACACGCGGCAAAGGCGGGTCATCACATAATAGCGCGCCACTAGGCGCTGTTCCTTCTTGGTGAGCATGCGCCGCCTCCTTGGAGCCGTGGACGGATGGGGTCTTCCGCCGTGCCCCGGTTCGCAGGGCGCGGCGGGTTTCCCTTCGATGCAATTCTAATCCATTCCGTACGGCGGTTCGGCTGCGACGGGGCACCCCCATGTCGGATGGAACGGAGAGTCAGCGCAAGGGGCGTTCTCGCGTCGAAGATCAGGACGGGTCCTTCTCGCTCCTCTCGGCTCTCCCTTCCTTCCCGCTGGATTCGCGCTTCCCACCCGAGGTCGTCTTGATCGCCGGTGTTGTCGCAAGGCCCAAAAGGACGATCACGGCTCCCGCCACGTAGGCAAGGCGCACGGAGTTGTAGCGCGCCTTCTCCTCGATGTCGACGAGCTGGGAGCGCTCGGCGTCGGTCATCGGGATGCCGGAGATCTGCTCCTCGAACACCTCGTTGCTGCCAAGATCGATGGTGAGCGCGGATATCTCGCTGCTCACCTGCGGAGATATCGACGGATCCTGTGCGGCGTTCGCGCGGACCGCGTTGGTGATCCCCAGAAGCAGGATCGCCCCCAGCAACGCGACGCCGATCGCCTGCCCCACGTTGCGCATGGTGCTTTGGATGCCGCCGGATTGGGAGGCGTCGCGTTCGGGGAGCGCCAGCGCCACGACGTTGCTGGCATGGGCGGACACGGCGCCGGCACCGACGCCGGCGAGGAACGCGCCCAGGTAGACGGCGAAGGCGTTCGACCCGTCCGAGGTGACCGACGCCGCCATGACGATCAGGGCCGCCGCCATCGCGACGTAGCCGAACTGGATCACGTGGCGGGGGTTCGCTTTGGGAAGCAGCTTCGGGATCCCCAGCGCTAGGGCGAACGTGGGCACGCCAGTGACGATGGAGATGGTCCCGACCTCGATGGGCGACCAACCCGAGACGAGCTGTAGGTACGGCGCCATGAGGATGGACTGGGCGCCCATGAAGAAGAACATCAGGGCGTTGGCGGCAAGCCCGGCGAGGACCTGCGGCGTTTTCAGGAACGACCGGGGCAGCAGCGCGACGCCGTTCTTCTTCTCGATGCGCTTCTCGATGGGGACGAGCGCGGCGAGAATGAGCAGGCCGACCAGCGCCAGGGGAAGCGCGGGGGAGATGCCGAAGACAGTGAACGGGCACCCCGAAAGCGGCTCGATGAGCCCCCAGGACGAGATGCTGGAGACGCTGACGAGGAACAGGAACAGGCCGGATGCCGCCAGCGCGACGCCCACCCCGTCGAACCTGAGCTTCTCGTCGGCCCGGTCGATGGCGGGCAGGAGGAAGGATGCGAGGAGCACCGCCAAGAAGTACGCGGCGAGCGCCAGGAACGTCACGTGCATGCCCGCGGCTTCGAGCACGACGCCCAAGACGAGCGGCAGCAGCGCCGATAGGCCGGATGCGGCGCCGATGCAGCCGAACGCGACCATCCGGTTGGATCCGAGGTAGAGCAGGGGGATGAGCCCGAGCACCGAGGGGATCATGAAGCTCGCGCCGAAGCCCACCAGCACGCGCCCCACCCAGATGAAGACGGCCATGTTCGGCGCGAACGCCAGGGCTACCTCGCCGATGGCGCACAGCAGGATGCCGATGCGGAAGGTCCTCTTCCACCCGATGATCGTGCCCATGAGGCCGCCGGCGATCATGAACGCGCCCCCGACGAGCGGGTAGACCATGTTGGCGAGCTGGATCTCGGCGGTGGTGGCTTTGAGCTCTTGGGTGAGCGCCGTCGCGGAAAGCGAGAGCGCGCCGTTGTCGCCGGTCGCCCCCATCTGCGCGAGGACGAGGATGATGATGGGGATGACGAGGAACTTCTCCTTGCCTGCGGGGGCGGCGTTCGCCTGCCCCGCCTTGGCGGTGTTTGCTGCGGGAGCCATGATCCCTCCTTGGAGGATTCGCGTTGCGGGTTGTTTCGGGTATAGCGGCATCCATGCCGCGGGCGGATCCCCGTAAGGGAACCCGCGCTGGCGGCTTTTTCGCGTGGATGGGTTTTCGCCTTGTTGCTGGCGCCTATGCGGCGGGCGGCACGAAGACGGGCGCGTCTCCGTCGAGCTTGGCCGAGGAAAGCGGGTAGGCGCGGATCTGCGGGTCGTCGTAGGTGGCGTGGTAGTAGGTCATGGTCGCAGGCGAGAAGCAGCTGGTGTAGAGGGTCTTCTCGAACGAGCCGTCCGCCATTTTGGCGCAGCCCTCCGGAACGGCGACCGAGCCGAGCGTCCGGAACAGGCGCGTCACGTTCGCCGCCTCGCCGGCTTGCGCGGGGTAGTGGCTGTTCACGAAGGCGGCTTTGACGAAGCGGGCGGGACCGCTGTAGTCGCCGGGGATGCCGTGCATGCCCAGGCCCGATCCGAACGGCGCGAGGGTCGCCGCGCCCCATGCGGCGGCGGAGGGATCCTCGTCGGTGAGCGTGAGGTAGTTGCGCAGGTTCATGCGCTGCCAGCCGAAATCGGGCTCGTTCGTCAGGACGTCGGCGTCGTTCTCCCATGCATGCAGGCCGTCGGCCATGCATTCGACCACGATGCTGCCGGTCGCGTCGCCTATGAGCCAATGGAGGTTCGCGACGGGAAGGTGCTGGTTGACGGGTTTCGCGACGACGGTCGTGCGCTTCAGCGCCTCGCGGACCTCATCGAGGCTCGCGAAGGTGCGGGAGATCCAGAACGGGAACTCGTAGGCCGCCACGTTGATCGATTCCGCCTTGGGCTCGGCTGCGTAGCGCGCGCTCTGGGGGAAGTTGAGGCCGGCCACGGCGAGCCCGGCGTCGTTGCCGCAGTCGAAATACAGGGGGATGCCGGCGACGACGATGCCCATCCCGATGACCGCGTGCCCGACGGCGGGGTCGTGCTCGCGATCGAACGCGGCGGGGATCGTGGCGGCGGGGGGAACGGCGACGACGCGCTCCCCGTAGCCCTGGGTCCAGTCGAGGTTCCTGCCGAAGTACATCTTTCCTTCAGCGTCAGTGAAGCGGATGCCGGTGCACATGGGTTCTCCTTCTCGCCCGGGCTCTTTCGCTCGGGCATGGTCGAGGCTGCTTCGTCGCATCCGGAGAAGCCATGGGCGGATCCAGCATTGCTTGCGGCCGCGGGCGGCGAACTGTCAGGCGCAGATTATAGAGCCGCCGCGCGGCGATTCGGCCGCGAATACGGTTACGGTACGGTGACCGATTTTCCCCAGATGAGACCGGGGTTTCGAAAGCAACGGATCGGTATCAAAGCGTATTTCCCGCCCCTGCTCACGCCTTTTTGGGCTTGGTGATGCGGGCGTGCACGATGCTCGTCAGCAGCGCGACGCCGCCGAAGACAGTCAGCGCGATGTAGACGGCGGGGCTGGCGCCAGCGCATGCGCTCGAGACGGCCTGCTGGAAGGCGGAGCCGCCGGCGATGTCGGTGTTGACGATGGCCAGGTGGCGGGGGTAGCGCGCGTTGCCGTAGCGCTCGCGGGCGAAGCCGGCTGCCAGCGGCGCCACGCTGCCGTAGGCGACGACCAGCACTAGGCAGCCCACCACGTACACCGCGCTCGCGCCCGTTTGGAACGACGTTGCGAGCATGGCGAGGCCGACGAAACCGATGCCCGCCACTAGGATCATACACTTGCGCAGGCCGAGCTTGTCGTAGACGACGCCCATGGAGAAGCCCGAGAACCCGTTCACGATGGGGATGATGCCCGTCAGCGTGGCCGCGAATGTCTCGGCGACACCCAGCTCGACGGCGCCCTGCATGGATGTGCCGATCATGGTGAGGCCGGCGCCCAGGATGATGATCGCCCACAGGTAGTAGGTGTAGAACGCGGGATCCTTGAAGATCTTGCGGTTGTCGGCATCGGCATCCGGTGCCGTCTTGGTCTTCTTCGCCGTGACGCCAAGAAGCTCGGCGATGTTCTCGGGCGCGCGCTTCAGCAGCAGCGACAGCAGCACCATGACGATGCCGGCCGTCGCCGCGACGACGGCGAACGCGACGGTGATGCCCGCCGCGCCGATGATGCCGCGCGTGAGCGTGCCCAGCGTGATGGAGCCCAGCCCGAAGCCGGCGAACATCACGCCGGAGGCGAAGCCGGACTTGTCGGGGAACCAAGGGGTGATCGAGGCGATGGTGACGTTGTAGCCGAGGCCCGTGCCGCAGCCGATCAGGACGCCGTAGCAGATCCAGAGCGCCCAGATGCCCTGAGGCGCGAGCAGCGCCGTGCCGCCGAAGCCGCAGACCAGCAGGCACGCCGCCAGGAGGATGGCGCCCCTAAGCCCCAGGCTCCTGAGGACCTTCACGCCGATGAGGCCGCCCACGCAGAACGCCATCATGCAGAAGGTGAAGGTCATCTTCACCGCCGACATCTCCCAACCGTATATCTCGGCGAGGGGCGTGGCGAACAGCGACCAGCCGTACACCAGGCCAAGCACCAGAAACGAGATCGCCGATGCGAACAGGTAGACGTACCTCTTGCGTTTGATCGCTTGGATATCCATGGGCTCCCCTTCCCCCTGCATTCGATTATGACCTTATGGTAGCTGCTATAATCCACGTTTGACCGAGTTATTTCCTATCAGAGCATAAGGTTAAAACCTGACATTAAGGGGATGCCATGTACTCGCGCCATATCAAGTCGTTCATCGAGGCGGCGAACGCGGGAAGCTTCACCAAAGCGGCGCGTGCTCTCTACATCGCGCCGTCGTCGCTCATCCAGCAGATCGACCTTTTGGAGCAGCGCTTGGGCATTGTGCTGTTCGAGCGCGGGCCTCGGGGCGTCAAGCTCACCGAGGCGGGGGAGTCGCTGTACCGGGACGCCGTCGAGATCGTGCGGCGCTCCGACGAGGCCGTGGCGCGTGCGCGCCTCATCCAGAAGGGCGGCGGCACCATCCGAGTGGCGACGTCGCTCCTGATGAAATGCCGCCTGCTCCCCGGCATCTGGTCGCACATGATCGAGGACGCGCCGGGCACCCGCATCGACATCATCTCGCTGGAGAGCGCCGGGGTCCAGCCGGGCAGCTACCTGCGCGGGTTGGGCGTGTCCTACGACGTGATGGAGGGGCTGTACATGTCCGAACTCTATCGGGGCAGGTGCCTGTTCCTCGAGCTGATGCGCGCCCCGCTGTGCCTCGCGGTGCCGGAATCGATGCGGTCGGCGGGAGCGGGGGCGATCGATGCGGAGATGCTGCGCGACCTCGATCTGGTCATGATGCGGCAGGGCGTGTCGGCCGACTTCGACGCCGCGCATTTCTACTTGGCGGAACTGGGCGCCAACCGCATCACCGAGGTCCCCTTCTACACGATGGAGCTGTTCGCCGATTGCGAGCTCAACCAGCGCGCCATCGTCACGTTCGAGACCTGGGAGGACATCCACCCTAATCTCGTGCGCATCCCTTTGGCCGAGCCGCACAGCATGCCCTACGGTCTGATCTTCCCCAAGCGCCCGAGCGCCCAGGCGATGAAGCTCTACGAGACGGCGAAGGCGATGGCGCTATAGCGTGCGTCGCGCATCATCGGCATCGGGAGTGGAGGAGACGCCGCTTCTTATCGCTCCCGGGTTCTCATTCGCCGAGCAGCTGCGCGATGAGCTCGTTCTTTCCCGCTGTGCGGCGTTTTCGGTCATGGGGGAATCGCTCGGCAAGCTGCAGCTTGCGCGCCTCGTAGCGGGCGGCTTCTTCGGGATCGAGCCTCAGCAGGTTACGGAACCGCACGTAGCTGCGCCTCGCCTCGTGCAAGTCCGAGCACGGTCTTTTCTGAGGCTTCGGTAGTTTGTGTGACAAGGGGCTAGCCTAGGCAGCAACGCTCTTCGCTCCCTTCACGCCCTTC
>URRZ01000036.1 GCA_900550385.1 uncultured Coriobacteriaceae bacterium
GCCATTTGTTCATGGCCGACGCGAGTTTCCGCAGCTCGAGGAAGCGAGATAATCCCTATACTGGTTGACTGTCAAATAAGGAAAAGGGAAGGTTTGCGCAACGGCGGGAATCCGCCTGTTTTCCAGCCGTTTTCCGATCGTTACCCGGCTCGGACGGCCATCTTGCCCGGCCCGTTGCCGCGCGTCGGCGGCCCGCTGCGCCAGGCGGCAGCGGGCCGAACGGGCCGTTACTCCGCGTCGGCCTGCGCCAGCTTCGCCTGCGCCGCCTCCGCGCGCTTGCGCTCGTCGATGGCGATCTCGCGATCCAGGTCCTTGTCGTCGCGGCCTTCCAGGTAGGTCTTCATCGAGTAGAGCGTGATGTCGGAACGGTTGATCACGCCGATGATGCGGTCGTCGTGCAGCACGGGGATCTTCTTCAGGTGGTTCTTGCTCAGGATGCGGCACACCTGCGGCAGCGTGGTGTACAGGTCGACGCCGATGACGCCCTTCGTGCCGATGTCGCGGATGTTCATCTGCATGAGCTTGGCGAGCTTCTCGTCGTAGGTCTCCTCGTCGGCGCGGATCTGCATGATCATCACGACGGGGTCGGTGTAGGCGTTGGACTGCGCGGAAAGCAGGCGCATGATGTCGCCGTCGGACACGAACCCGACCGCGCGGCCGTCGGCATCCACCACCGGTGCGCCGCTGATGCCGTGCTCCACGAACAGCTTCATGGCGTCCACGACGGTGGCGTCGGGGGAGAGGCTGTACACGTCGCGCTTCATGATCTTCTCGATCATCGTGCGCTGCTTGCCCTCGGGGTCGACGTCCTTGGCCTCGTTGGGCGTGTTCTTCACGAACGCGATGGTCAGGCCGAGCGCGATGGCGGAAAGCACCACGGCTGCGGCGAAGGCGGCGTTCACGCCCAGGATGCCCGCCTCGACCGCGCCCATCGTCCCCGACGCGGAGCCGGTGACGAACGTGTCGATGGACACCAGCAGCGCCGTGCCCAGCGAGCCGGACACTTGGCGCAGCGTGTTGTTCACCGAGGTGCCGTGGTTGAGCACCTTGTTGTCCAGCGCGTTCATGGCCCAGGTGGTGATGGGCATGTTGATCAGCGACATCGAGAACATGCGGATGGCGTAGATGATGGTGAGCCACACGACGTCGGTGGTGCTGGTGAGCGTGGCGAACCCGACGGTCGAGACGGTGAGGATCGCGAGGCCGGTGATGCTCAGCACGCGCGGGCCGTACTTGTCGAACAGGCGGCCGGCGAACGGGTTCATGATGCCCATGAGGATGGCGCCGGGCATGATGACCAGGCCGGACACCGTTGCCGAGTAACCCATGTAGCTTTGCAGGTAGATGGGCATCAGCACGCCGGCGGCCAGAAGCGAGGCCTGCACGATCATGCCGATGGCGGTGCCGATGAGGAAGCGGCGGTTTGCCAGCACGCGCACGTTCAGCATCGGCTGCTCCATCTTCAGCTGGCGGCGGAAGAACAGCACCAGCACGACGATGCCCACCAGCGTGATGATGCCGTCGGCGACGTTGAGCCCCACCGAGCCGATGGTGGAGAAGCCGTACAGCAGCGCGCCGAAGCCGACGGTGGACATGATGACGGAGACCTTGTCGAGCTGCGCGGCGGGGTTGAGGGGCTCGGCCTTCTTGAGCGCGAAGCAGCTGATCAGGATGACGAGGGCGATGAGGATGGCGATGGCGTAGAACATGATGCGCCATCCGTAGCCGTCGATGACCAGGCCGGCGACGCTGGGGCCGATGGCGGGGGCGAACGCGATGACGATGCCGAAGATGCCCATGGCCGACCCGCGGCGCTCCACGGGGAACGTGAGCATCAGCACCGTCATGACCATCGGCATGAGGATGCCCGCGCCCGCCGCCTGCAGCAGGCGGCCGACCAGCAGCACGGCGAAGTTGGGGGCGATGCCCGCCATGAGGCTGCCCAGGGCGAAGATGCTCATCGAGATGATGTAGAGGATCTTGGTGGAGTGCTTGTCGGTGAGGTAGGCGGTGACGGGGATCATGATGGCGTTCACCAGCGTGAAGCCGGTGGTGAGCCACTGGACCGTGGACGCGTCGATGCCCATCTCCAGCATGATGGACGGCTGGGCGGGCGTGACCACCGTCTGGTTGAGCACCGTCACGAACGTGCCGAACACCATGATGACCAGCATCACGATCTGCTGTTTCGTCAAGCCGAATGCCATGCGATCCCCCTTCGCCCGCATTCCGCAGCGTGTCTGAAGCGCATGCGGAGCGCCCGTCGCGATGGCGGTCCTCGGCATCGGATCCGCCGCGCGGCGAGCGCTGTCAGTTGCTTGTAGATTTATTGCACCGAGTATAAATATCAATTTGGTAAATGAGAATCCCCGGTAGAAATAATTATGATAATGTGCACAAACGAAGGCATGAGCGGTCGGGGTCGCGCCCGGCGCGCGGACGCCGGACGTGGAGGCAATCGGGAACAGCGAATCGGGAAGGACCTGCCATCGTGAAAGACGCGGAGCCGTTGGGATTGCGCGAGCGGAAGAAGCAGAAGGCCCGCACCGCCATCGAGAAGGCGGCACTGGAGCTGGTGCTCGAGCACGGCTATGACGGCACCACCGTGGAGGACATCTGCGAGCGCGCCGAGGTTTCCAAGAAGACCTTCTTCAACTACTTCCCCTCGAAGGCCGCGGTGGTAACCGGCCGCGTGAGCGATTTCCCCGACGCGGACCAGCTCGTGGCGATGATGGAAGCGCACGGCGAGATGTGCTACCTGGACGTGCTGGTGAACATGATCAGCGCCGACTACACGGTGCGCGAGGGCGACGAGCTGTCCGATTTGCGGTTCAAGATGCTCCGCAGGATGCCGCAGCTGTTCTTCCGGGGGCAGCGCGACCTGTTGAACGTCCAGAAAGCGGTCACCGAGGCGGTGGGCGCCTACTTGGAGGCCCATCCCGAACGCCGCCTGATGGACGACCATTCCACCAGCTACGAGGCGCTGGTCGCATCGTCGTCGGTGACGGCGCTGGTGCGCACGCGCTCGATGCAGCACGTGTTCTACGACGAGCCTGCAACGGCCGAGGACACGCGGCGGATGCTGGCCGGCTACCTGTCCAGGGAGGCCTAGCGGCGCACGTAGCGGTTGATGGGGTGGGCCTGGATCAGCTCGCAGAGCGACTCCTGCAGCGCGTTGCCGAAGGGGTTCATGCGCTCGTCGAGCAGCTGCTCCTGGATGCGCGGGTTCTGCAGGAAGAACTCCACGATCGATAGGAGATGCCTCACGCTGAGGGTCGCCACCATGTGCAGCGTCTCGGGCGGCATGTAGCGTCCGTCGAGGATGAACTTGACGTCCTCGACGAGCATGGGGTAGTACAGGCGCGCCACCGAATCCATGAACTCGGGCTCCATCGAGCTGAACAGCTTGCGGTAGAAGTCCGAGTCGCGTCCCACGCAGGTCAGCAGCCCTTTGAGGAAAAGGCTCGCGTCGAGCGTGCGCGCGCCGATCTCGACGTGGCTGTAGAACGCCATCTTCTGGGGGATGCGCTTGCTGAACGGCGCGCTGACGAGCTGGTCGGCGGGCAGCAGCGCCTCTAGCTCGCGCGCCAGATCGCAGCGGAAGACCCACAGGGCCGTTTCGTGCTTGCTGGAGAAGTGGTAGTAGTACGTGTTGCGGTTGATGCCCAGCTGCTCGATGAGGTCGGCGATGCGCACGCGCGAAAGCGACGTCTTGCGCACGGCATCGGTGAACGCGTCGGCGATGAGCTGCCGAGTGTCGCGTTTCGCCATAGGCACCTCCGGCTCCACGGTTTTTTTGGGTATATTCTCATTCTATCTATTTTTCACGTCCAGACTCACGCCATCGCGGGTAAAGCGCGAGAGTTCCAGAATCCGATGCAGAAGCGCTGGAAATAGCGCCGGCGTGTTGTATCGCTTTGTATTGGACTGCA
The DNA here is from genome assembly GCA_900550385.1 of uncultured Coriobacteriaceae bacterium. Taxonomy (GTDB): domain Bacteria; phylum Actinomycetota; class Coriobacteriia; order Coriobacteriales; family Eggerthellaceae; genus Aphodovivens. The sequence continues at coordinate 3,933 of URRZ01000036.1, forward strand.
GCACAAACCATCCCCGGCAAAATATCGGCGGGCCTCCGGGCCTTTTGGACTGCCGAACATAGAGGCTGCGAGGTGAGGTCCCTATCCTGTAGTGCGTCCGAAAACCGCCCGCGCCCGTGCAGCCTGCACGGGCGCGGGCTTTCCGCCGGGAGGCCGCGCCCATTGCCGCGCGTCGCCTTCCGGCCGCGAAAGTCCAGATGGAAAGCCGAGAAGAGAAGGAGACGTCGTGACGACGAAGGAAAGCGAGGCGCTGAAGGGCATCATCCCCATGATGCGTCGAGGCGTGTCGAAGGCGCTTGCCAAACAACCCCGGACCGGCATCGAGGTCCCGGGGGTGGCGGGAGGCCGCATAACCGACTGGTGGCACAAGGCGCCCGTTCAGGGCAAGGCGCCCGTGCTGTTCGAGCTGCATGGCGGGGGGTTCGCCTTGGGCGATGCGCGGAAAGGGGATGCGCTGCGGACGTGGATGGCGCATCGCTGGGGCGTGCACGTCATCGGCGTGGGGTATCGTCTGGCGCCCGAGGATCCCTGGCCGGCGGCGCTCGACGACGTCGTGGATACGATGCGCCATTTCGCGCAGCATGCCGACGAATACGGGATGGATCCGGAGCGGTTCCACCTCATCGGCTACAGCGCCGGCGCGAACCTGGCGCTTGCCGCCTGCTTGAAGCTGCAGCAGCAGGAGGATCCGGGGTTCGCCGTGAAAGCGGTCGCGTTGCATTACCCCTTCCTCGACGCTGCCACCGACCCCTCGACGCTGCCCTCGCGCAGCGAGGATCTGCCGGTGGAGATGATGGAGGCGTTCAACAGCTGGTACGCCACCGACAACGACCCCCGCAACCCGTTGATATCGCCGCTGTTCGCAACCGACGACCAGCTGGCGCGGCTGCCGTTCGTGACGCAGTACCCGGCGGTGGGGGACGCCCTGTTCGGCAGCTCCCAACGGTTCGACGAGCGCTTGAAGGCGGCGGGCGCGCGCTGCGCGTTCCATCCCGTCGAGGGCGTCTACCACGGCTACGCGGAGGACGCGGGGAACCTGGGCGTGTACCGCGCCACCAGCCTGCCCGAGACCATGGCCGCGCGTCCTGACGGGTTCGCGCAGGTGGCGGCTAATGCGTTCGCCGCGAGCCTCGACGAGATCCTGGGTGCGCCGCTTCACGACGTGCCGTTCAACCCCGAAACCGCCATCGAGGATGCGCAGCGCTACGCGGCGCAGGCGAAGGAGGCTGCCGATGTGCCCGTGGAATAGGATCGTCATCCTGCAGGACATCGTCCTGGCCATCGTCATTAACACGTCGGCGATGCTGCTCACCGGCGCCCAGATCACGTTCCCGACGTGGTACCCGGGCACGTGCTCGGCGTTCGCCACCAACATCATCATCCAGCTGATCATCCCCGTGCCGCTGATCGGCCAAACGCTGTCCAAGCCGCTTGCCGCCAGCAAGGCGCGGCCGATCCTCTCGATTTTCGTGGAGAACCTCATCTACGTGACCTGCATCTCGTTCACCATGGCATGCATCCAAGCGGGCAGCCGCCCCATCGTGGACGTGTGGCTTCAGACTTATGCGTACCTGGTCGTGATCGGCTACATCACGTCGCTCATCCTGTTCGCCATCGTGAGCGCCTACGAGCGCGGCAAGGGCGGGCAGGCGGAAGCCGCCTAGCGCGTTTCCGCTGCGCATCCCGCCGCCATCCCGCTTGCCACGATGGCGCGCGGAAGACGGCGGGAGGCCGCCCTTGCCGTGCGGGGAAACGCCCGCAGTTTGTGCTGCGTACCAATGCGGGCAGCGGGCTGCGGGGCAACAATACGGGTAGACGCGCGAACCGCATCGCAGCCGAGGCGATCCCCTCCGCTGCGCGACGGAGCGCCCTGCGCAAGCCGATAGCTCAACGAAGCAAGCAGAAGTAAGGAGTAGTCATGGCAGACGCTTACACCATCCTGACCCTCTCGCCGGGGTCCACGTCCACGAAGGTCGCGGTTTTCAAGGGCGCCGAGCAGGTGTTCAAGTCCAACATCAAGCACACCGCCGAGGAGCTGGCGAAGTTCCCGCAGGCCAAGGATCAGCGCGAGTGGCGCACCCAGTGCATCATGGACGAGCTTTCCGCCCACGGCATGCAGCTGTCCGATATCGATGCGTTCTCCGGCTACTGCGGCGGCATGGGCCCCACCGTCGGCGGCATCTTCAAGATCGACGAGAAGGTGTGCGACTTCGTGATCGAGTGCGGCCCCAACCACCCGGCCATCCTGGGCGCGCCGATCCTGTTCGACCTGGCGCAGCAGGTGGGCAAGCCCGCCTATGCGGTGAACCAGCCCGACACCGACGAGCTTGAGGACGTCTCGCGCATCACCGGCTACCCGGGCGTGTACCGCAAGAGCCACGTGCACTGCCTGAACCAGAAGGAGACGGCGATGCGTTGCGCGGCGGAGCTGGGCAAGAAGTACGAGGAAGTCAACGTCATCGTGGCGCATGTGGGCGGCGGCCTGTCCGTGGCGGCGCACAACCACGGCCGCATGATCGACACCAACGACGTGCTGGAGGGCTCCGGCCCCTTCGCCCCGAACCGCTCGGGCGACGTGCCGCTGAAGCCGGTCGTGAAGCTGTGCTTCAACGGCGAGCATGACAAGAAGGAGATCGACGGCGTGATCGGCAAGACCGGCGGCCTGAAGGGCCTGCTGGGCACCGACGACGCCATGGAGATCGACAAGCGCATCGAGGCCGGCGACGAGTGGGCCAAGATCGTCTACGAGGCCATGGCCTACCAGGTGTCCAAGGCCATCGGCGGCTTCGCCGCAGCGCTGAAGGGCAAGGTGGACGGCATCGTGCTGACCGGCGGCGTGAGCAACGACAAGTACTTCACCGACTACATCTCCGAGCGCGTCAGCTGGATCGCCCCCATCAAGATCTACGGCGGCGACTTCGAGATGGAGGGCTGCGCTGCGGGCGCCGTCCGCGCCCTGACCGGCGTCGAGGACGTCATGACCTTCACCGGCGAGCCGTCTTGGAAGGGCTTCACCTGCGAAGGCGCCATCCCCGAGGCGTAAGCCGAAAAAGGCGATGTGAAAAAGGGACAGTCACTTTTTCACATTCGAATGCGGCCCGCCGTCCGGCAGCGAAAGCCGGGCGGCGGGCCGGGATTTTGAGGCGGGTGGGGCGGGGGGGGGGGGGGGGGGGGGGGCTTGGGTGTCGGCTTTTGGTTCCTCACCCCCCCCCAACCCCCGTCCCAGTTGTTTCCCGTTGCGAATGGTGCGGCGGACATGGCGCCGCCGCACCTCAGCGAAACGTCGAAGTACTGAACCGATTCCCTAGAACGGATTGTCGTAATCGAACACGCGGCGGATCGCACGCTTCTCGGCCAGCTCATCAAGCTGGGCGTCGGTCATATGGAGGAGGTCCTTGAGGAGCATGGTGGTGTGCTCACCCAGCATCGGTGCCGGGTGGCTGAACGATGCCGGCGTCTCGCTGAACCGCCACGGCGGGCACATCGTGTAGTCGGTGCCCAGTTCGCGATGCTCGACGGGGACATGCACGCCGCGCGCACGGCAATGCTCGTTGGTCCATACGCCCTCGCCATTCAGGCTCGGCGATGAGGGGACATTCCTCGCCTGCAGCTGTTTCACGATCTCGTCGCGGTCGATGCCGCTCGTCCATTCGGAGATGATGGTGTCCAGCTCGGCGGCGTTTTCCACGCGCGCCTCGTAATTTGCGAAACGTGCGTCGTTCGCCAGCTCTGGCTTTCCCATAGCCTCGCAAAGGTTGCGCCACTGATCCTCGGTCTGGACGGATATGGCGATCCATCGGTCATCGCCAAGTGCTGGGTAGGCGTCTTGCGGGGCGAAGCCTGAGCGCTTGTTTGCCATACGGCCCTGTTCATGCCCGTTCACCGTGTAGTCGAGATACACATCGCCCAAATGGGAGGCGATTGCCTCAACGGAGGCAATATCGACGAACTGCCCTTCGCCTGTGGTCTCGTGATGGTAGATTGCGGCCAAGATCGCCACTAAGCCGATGTTGGCGCTGCGCATGTCGATAGAACCCACGAAGATGCTCGGGCGAGATCCCTCGTACCCGGTCAGCGCCCCCAAGCCGGACATGTTTGCGAATGTGGCGGCGTATCCCACGAAGTTGCGGAACGGCCCCTCCTGTCCGCAAGAAGACGAGGAGACGTAGATGATGTCGGGCTTGATCTCGCGCACGTGCTCGTAATCGAAGCCGTGCTTCGCCATCGATCCCGGGACCATGTTCTCATAGAACACATCGGCATGTTTGATCAGCTCCGTCAGCACTTCCTTGCCTTCGGGCTTGGATAGATCGATGGACATTCCCAGTTTGCCCACGTTGCCCGTGTCGAAAAGCTGGGAACCCACGCGCGGATCGGGCGGTTTCACGCCGGGGGAGGTGGAGAAGAAGCGCCCTCCGTCCGGGCGGGTCGGATGCTCGATTTTTATCACCTCGGCACCAAGGCGGGCGAGATGCATGGTGGTCGCGGCTCCGGCAAGGTAAGTGCCGAAGTCCAAGACGCGGATGCCTTTGAGGATGGTGTCGGTCATGTCAGCTCCTTACCCGATGACCTTGCTCTGGGCAAGGCTGTTGAATTGATCGTCCGAAATGCCGGCGATTCCCTTCAGGATCTCCTCGGTGTCGGCGCCCAGCAAAGGTGCGGCATGGTCGTAGGAGAATGGCGTTTCGGAAAGCACGGCGGGTCTGCCGGGGAATTTCGCTTTGCCGATGGCGGGATGATCGATTTCGGTGAAGAAGCCGCGCAAGTTGTACTGCTCGGATTCGACGACGTCTTTGGGCGTTGCCACCGGGCCGATGGGGACGCGGCGCGACTGGCAGATGTCCACGGCCTCGGCAGTGGTGAGATCTTTGCTCCACTCGCGCATAGCTTCCATGATCTTCTCGCAATTCGCTTGGCGCTGCGGAACGTCGGTGAACCACTCCTCTTCTTTCCATTCGGGTTTTCCGATGATGTCGGCCATGTTGGCGAAGTCCTTCGGCGTGGTGAGGAAGGGGCACAGCCATCCGTCCTTGGTGGGGAAGGACAAGCTGGCCTGCAGACGCTGTGTGGCGCCCGAGCGGTTGAAGTTGACGCCGAACACCGGATAGGCGGAGTTCTCGGACGGTAGGCTCATCAAACGCGCCTCATAAGACGAGTTCTCAATGTACTGGCCTTTGCCGCTGCGCAGCCGCCAAATGAGTGATCCGATGATGCCCGAAGCAACTGCAACGCCTGTGTCGTATTCCTCGAAATTGCCGCCCAAGATGACAGGCGCACGATCCTCGTCTCCGGTTCCGTGCGGATAGAGGGCGCAATTGCCGGTCATATGGGCAAGGGTGAACGGCGTTGACGCATAGTCGCGATACGGCCCGCTTTCGCCGAACGGCGTGTTAGAGGACAGGATCAGCTTCGGGTTGTCCTTGCTAAGGGATTCCCAAGAAAGACCGTTGCCGTCGAAGAGCTCGGGCAAACCTTCCCGCAGAAACACGTCGGCGGTGCAGGCGAGCTTCCGCACTAACTCAGCGCCTTCGTCGGTGGATACGTCGATGGCGACGCTCTTCTTATTCGTGTTCGCGTAGGCGAACAGAAGGCTTTTCTCCTTGTCCGGCGCCCCTCCTGCGAACGGCTCGCGGTGGCGTGCGGGATCACCCTCGCCGGGCTTCTCCACTTTAATGACTTCGGCACCCAGATCGGCAAGGAGCTTGCCGGCGTAGGCAACGCCCACGCTCTCCGCTAGCTCGATGACCCGGATGCCCTCGAATGCCTTGTGTGCCATGGTGCCTCCGTTCTGTCGAAGTGTGGAATCCGCGCTTTCGCACGAGATCCGGATATGCCGTGCGAAGACATACCTTCTTGCGGCATATCCGAAACATCGGAGGAGGGTTCAGTTTTGCCCTCCTCCGATCGTCTTATGATGCCGCCACGAACAGCGCGGCGTTGCGCCCCTGCATCTCGGAGATCAGCTCGTCAACCGGACCGACGAACAGCGCCGCAGATGAGCAGGTTTTCGTGCAGAGGGTGTCGGGATCGTTCTCGTAGCATTGGGCGCATTTATCCAAGCTGGGGGCGACCAAGTGATACATGCGCAGCTTGCCGTCGACGAAATAAGGATCCCTGCGAATCACCTGCATCCATTGCTCATCGTAACCATAGTGGTTAGTCTCCCTGCAGGCAGTCTGGCAGGTGTAGCAGCCCGAGCACATCTCGTAGTCGAGCAGCATGCCGATGGGCTTCTTCTCCTCGTTAGCCATAGATCTCAACCATCCCTTCCTTCATACCCTTCTTCACGCGGCATAGGCACGATCTCATCGCCGTTGCGCCGTATGCCGGCTCCGAGGGCTCCGAGGGGATGAGCACGTTGGGGTTCGCGCCATCCCAGCCATATCCGGGGAGCCCGAGCTCGGGGCATGGATCGCGCCAGCCGGGACGGGGAAGGGCTATCACGCCTTCACCAATCTCGTATGTGACGCGCGCTTTGGCGGAAACCGCGCCGCGCAGGGTCTCGATGGTTACCCATTCGCCTTCGGAGATGTCGAGCTTCTTGGCATCCTTGGGATTGATGACCACAAACGGGTAGGGATACAGCTCGCGTTGGGCGGGGATGTTCGTCCACGCTGAATGGAAGAAGGAATACACCCGATGCCCCGTGGTGAGGATGAACGGGTACTCCTTGGCCAATTCCGGTTGCGAGTAGGGGCTTTCCATGGGTTCGGTGTAGTCCGGCAGGGGATCGTATCCGAAAGCGGCCAAAGTGTTGCACCAGAACTCGATGCGACCCGTTGCGGTATTGAACCCGGGCTGGCCGTCAGGGCGCAGCAGGCCTTTCTCGTATTTCTTCCAAGCGCGCTGGCTGGGATCGATGGTGGGCCAGTAGGCACCCTCCACGTACTCCTCCCAAGTGTGGTCGAAGCCGTAGAACTCCTTATGGCGCCACAAGACCATTTCCTTCTCGTCTTTCCACGGCCAATGCTCGGGGTTCAGGCGCTTACCCCACTCCAGGAAGAACTTCCAATCATCCCAGCACTCGCCCGGCGGGTCTACCGCGCGCTGCGCCGCGAAGACGTTGTTTCCGAAGTATTCCTCGTCGATGGTGTCGCGCTCGGCCCAGTCGGAAGAGGGGAGCAGGATGTCGGCGTATTTCGAAGATGGAGAGACGTAGAAGTCCTTAGACACGATCAGATCGACGTTGGGGCTGGTGAGCGCTTCGTGGACGAGGTTCGAATCCTCATAGCAAAGCAAGGGGTCGTTTGCGACCATGACGAGCATCTTCACCGGACGCGGTTCCTCTGTGATGATCGCCTTCCATACCGAACGGGGCTCGGCCGCCCTGCCGAAGAACTTGAACAGGGGCTTGCGGTCGCCGCCGAAAACGAACAGGTCTTCGCGCCCCGGATTCTTCTCGGGATCCCACAGCGTGATCCGATCATCTAGCATGACGTCGAACGCCATGTTGATGGGCAGGCCGCCTTTCACGTCGAGATGACCCAACAAGCCCTGCAGGCAGGCGATGGCGCGTCCGTTTTGGATCGCGTTGGTATGCATGCAACCGGGTCCAAGCGAAATGAGGAACGAGGTGGGGCCGTTGGTCCCCAGCATCTCGGCTGCCTCGACGATCTGTTCGGCGGGAACCCAGGTTATCTCGGAGGTTTTCTCCGGGGTCCATTCCTTAACGCGCTCGGCCAGCTCGTCGAAGCCGTAGGTCCATTTGTCGATCCAGTCGCGGTCGTAATAGCCCTTCTCGATGATCTGGTTCATGATTCCCAGCGCCAGCGCGCCATCGGTGCCGGGGCGTGGGCGGATGTATAGATCGGCGTTCTTGGCGAAATCGGTGTATCGGATATCGATGACCAGCAGTTTACCGCCAGCCTTCTTCCTGCCGAGGATCGTCTTCATGCTGGATCGGAGCGTGCTGCAAGGGCTTTGACCCCAAACGACGTTCATGTTCGATTTGTTGTACTGGCCGACACCCGGACTGAACACGCCCAATGTCAGGGCGTTCGGCAGAATGTGCGGCATAAGGCATACGTGCGTGGGGATAAGCCCCCATCCTTCTTGGCCGAGGGTGGAGTCGAAGCGGCAATGCCAGTGGTTCCAGCTTCTGCCGGTTCCCTGAGCCACGATGATGGATTCCGGTCCGTAATCCTTTTGGATCTCGCGCACTTTGTCGGTCATCGTCGTGAGCGCCTCGTCCCAGGTGATGCGCTCCCACTGCCCGGAACCGCGTTCTCCGACGCGCTTCATGGGGTAGATGATGCGATGTTCGGTGTCGTTGTGGATCTCGCGCTCCGACATGCCGCTACCGCAAAACGACCCCCGGGACAGGGGATTATCGGGATCGCCCTCGATCTTGATAATCTTGTCCCCCTCCGTGTAGACGATCGCGCCGCACCGCGTATGGCAGGTGGTGCAAATCGTCCTCGTCTTTTTGACAGTCATGCGTCCTCCTCTCACTTGTCGAGTTGCGATGCAGTCTAGGCGGGGACTCCGGCGTTGGCATCATCCCGGAATCGCTAACTTTGGACGTCGGGGCACATTAACTAGAATCCAGCGGCGAGATGGCGTGGAAAACAGATAGCATGATGGGGTAATGCGATGGTTATGAGGGATCATACCTTCGTACTGAAGAGGCATTCGCAAGTCTCAATAATGATGCGTGAAGGTTGTCTCCCGCATCGCCGATGGGAAGAATGGGTATGACGTTGCAGCGGAGAAGGGGAGGTCTCATGCACGGCAGGAGAAGCATTTCCATCACTTTGAACAGGACGGTCGAGCTTTCGGATTCGAGTAAGAACTCCAAAGTCGAGTTTCAAACCGCCTTCTCGTTTGCGGATCTAGTAGGTTTGGCCTTGTTCGTCGCAGGCTTGCTGGCGAATGTCATCTATCGCCCCTATGCGCAGTTCGATCGCGTGTTCGATGCGAACTACCTTGTCATGGCATTTCTTGTCGGAGCCGCTTTGGTGTTTTTGCTTCTCTTGGTGTTCAATCGGACTTTCGTGCACTTCAGTCGGAAGGTCTATGCAGGCATAGCTTTCGCTTCGGCGATCCTGTCCCTTTCGAATTTCATCCCGTTGGTGCTCCCGTTGTTCGACGATAAGATACTGCTTTTGCTTTGGCTGCTCACAGGGGTGGGAAATGGCGGGCTTGTGCTGGTATGGGGCTGCCGATTGGCCGTGTTTCCCATGCGGCGCATCGGCTTCCATGCGATGGTCGCATCGTTTGCGGGCTCCCTCCTGTTCTTCTGCGTTCTGTTCTTGGGGACTGTCGGGGCGGACCGCATCGCGATAGCCTTGCTTCCCTTCCTCTCGGCAGGATGTTTCGTGAAGGCGTCGCTTATGTTCGAAGACGAGTTCCCGCCGTTCGTGAGCATGAAACGTGTCTATGAAAAAAGGACGTCTTTTGTGAAGCTGGTGGTGTTCACGGGGGTGTACGGTATCGCCTACGGCATCTGCTTCGCCCATCTTCCCGGACATGCCTTGACGGGAAACGCCCTTGCCTTTGCCCTGGGGGGGGGTGCTTCATCGCTAGCGCGTGGATTTTCGCCAACCTGTTCATTTTCAGGCGCACCATACCTACCAATGCGATGATACTGATGTGTCTCCTGCTGCTTTCGGCAGGGGTCGTGTTCTTCTTCAGGTCCGAGCCCCTCTTGGTTTTAGCGCTGATCCTTCTGGTGTCCTTCCTGCTGCTTCATCTTGATCAGTGCGTCAGGAAAACCTTGAAATGCACCAATGCCTTTGAGGGACGGTTCTTCTTCCTGTTTTCCATAGAGTGCTTGGCCAATGTGATGGGAATGGCGTGTGGTTTGGGGTTCTGGACCGCATTGGAGGCGTTCGGCTTGCTTGATGAAGCTAGCAAGCCCCTTGTGTTCTGGGGATTCGTTGTCATCTTGGCTTTCGTGACATTGGTCTGCAGCGTCGATTTCGAGAAGAAGCCGGAGACCTATACCATACCTGCCCAGAAGAGAGGGCAGGGCCAATCGTATTCCGATGCGGTTGTCGTTAGCGCTCTCATCAAGTCCATCGCGGAGGATCACGGGCTTTCAGCGCGGCAGACAGAGGTCCTCTCGATGCTAGCGAAAGGGAGAAATGCATCGGTTATCGAGCGTGAGTTGGTGATCTCGTCGAACACGGCCAAAAGCCACATCTACACCGTGTACCAGAAGCTGGGAGTTCACTCACAGCAGGAGCTTCTCGATTTCATCGACAGCTACGAGAGGAAAAGGATGTAGCGCGCAGCGCTCATTATCTTTCATCAGGTCTTTTACCTATCTGCATACAGATGGTATGACCTCATAACACACTCGCGAATTAGCACTTTCATAAAGCAGGCGGGGCGAAGCTCCTCTCCGAATTTCCTACCATCTGCCCAAGCCTTCCGAAAAGGCCGATTTCATTCAGGCAAGGAGAGGAGTAGGTATGGCAGGAGGTGTTTTTTCCGGCGTTCGCGTCATCGAGACGACCGAGGGCATCGGCATTCCGTTTGCGGGGAAGATGCTTGCAGATCTGGGTGCCGAGGTGATCAAGGTCGAGCGACCGGGAGTTGGCGACAAGCTTCGCCATGTGGCTCCATTTGCCAAGGGCGAGGACGATCCGGAGAAAAGCTTGACGTTCCTATACGTGAACTCGAGCAAGAAAAGCGTGACGGTCGATATCGATTCGCCGGGCGGGTGCGACATCCTAAGGAGCTTGGTTGCCGGAGCCGATATCTGGATTCGCCAGGGGCAGCCGGAAGAGTGGGATGAGCGCGGCCTGTCCTACGAGACGATCTCTTCGGCAAATCCCGATTTGATTTGCGTTTCAGTGACGCCGTTCGGCGAGAGCGGCCCGTATAAGGACTATGCGGCAACGCCCTTCACCGTGACGCACATGTGCGGCAATACTGCGCTATATCCCCATGGCTCCGGAGCTCAGCATCTCGCTCCGTGCATGTTGGGCGGCAATTTCGAGGAATACGATGTGGGAACCGTCATCGCCATTGGGGCGATAGCCGCTCTGTATTGGCGAGAGGTAGGCGGGGAAGGGCAGTATCTGGAGATTTCCGAGCAGGAAGCCCGCGTGATGCTGCTGCAAAACGAGAATGCTCCGTACCCCGTGTTCGGCATGACCTTCGACAGGCAGGGTCTGGTGCAGAAACTGCAGGCGAGCCTTTCGTATAAGACCAAAGATGGCTGGTTGAATCCGTTCCTCACCCAAACCCATGAATTCGCCTCGATGGCAAGGGTTATGGGCAAAGAGGAATGGATCGACGAGCCTTGGTTCAACAACATTGCCGAGCGTCGTCAGAACCATCAGAAGATCGCCGACGCGATCCAGGAATGGGCAGATCAGTACACGACGGCGGAGGCGGTTGAGATCCTCCAGGCGAACCATATTCCCATGGGGCCTGTCAGCACACCGAAGGATGTCGTCGAGTCGGAGCAGTTCGCCTACCGCAAGTTCTTCACGCCGATGTCCCATCCGGCGATAGGGGAGGTTTCCTATCCCGGCAAGGCATTCAACATGTCGGAAACGCCCCTCTCCTTCGCCCCCGCTCCGCTTCTGGGCGCCGATACGGAAAGCGTGCTGAAGGAAACGCTGGGCTGCAGCGACGAGCAGATCGCCGCTTACAAGAACGACAACGTTATCTAGGTAGGGAGGTGAAGCAGATGAGCAAGCAGATTCTCGAAGGAGTGAAGATCCTCGATTTCGGCGCCTTCATGGCGGGACCGGCTGCGGCAGAGTTCCTAGGGTTCCTTGGTGCGGAGGTCATCAAAGTTGAGCATCCGCTCAGGCCCGACGGCACGCGTTTCTTCCTCACGTCCCCGAAGCAGCTGCCGCCCGATCCGCGTACTGCGGGGTCGCAAACCTACGATGTCAACAATTACGGTAAGCAGTCGCTCGCTCTCGACTTCAAGCAGGAGGAAGGCAAGGAGATCCTCTGGAAGTTGATCGAGGATACCGACGTCATCACGCAGAACATGTCGGCAGGCACCATGGAACGATTGGGTTTCGGGTACGAGGAAGTGCGCAAGCGCAAGCCCGATATCATCTACCTGTCATCATCCGCATGCGGCGAGGACGGGCCTGAGCGCGATTTCATCGGGTACGCCGCCACTTTCGCGGCGAAAGCGGGATTGGGCGCGTTGACGGGTTACGAGGGATATCCGCCCAGCACGTTCGTCGGCTCCATCGACATTCGCAGCGCAAGCTTCGCGACTATCGCGCTGTTGGCGGCGCTCTATCACAGGAAGAAGACGGGTCGCGGGCAATACATCGAAATCTCGTCTCAAGAGGCCATCGCGGCACAACTGGGTGAGTTCTACCTTGACTACTCGGTCAACGGGCACAACCAAGGCCCCATGGCGAATCGACGCCATGGTTACGCTCCGCAGGGTGCTTATCGTGTGCTGGGCGACGATCAGTGGGCAACGGTTTCCGTAGAGACGCAGGAACAATGGGAATCGTTCTGCAGGGCGATAGGCGATCCGCAGCTTGCGTCAGATGAACGTTTCGCCACCTATTCAGATCGTTTCGCCCATGCCGACGAGCTCGACGAGATCATCACTGCATGGACGAAGGACAAGGAAGCCTCTGAAGTGGTGGAGAAGCTGCAGGCTGCCGGCGTGCCTTCCGGTTGGGTCTACAACGGCAAGGGCCTGCATGAGGATCCTCATCGTCGCGAGCGTAAGGCCTGGTACGCGATCGATAGCCGCGATCTCGGCAAGGAATACGTGATGAGGCCGGCTTGGCGTTTCGAGAAGACTCCCGTGCCCGAGACGACCGCGTCTCCGTATCTGGGAGAGCACTCGGTTCAGATCCTGAAGAATAGCCTTGGCATGACTGATCAGGAAATCGCCGCGCTTGTCGAGAAGCGCGTGGTGAGGCGCCTGCTGGACTACGACTCGCATCTCTAGTTCCTAAAGGACGGAAGCGGGGCGCGCGGGGGGGTGGGGGCCGCCGGGAACGAGTAACGCAGGGGGGCTCAAGGGAGACAAAAAAAAAAGCGTTTTTTTACGCGGGGGGGTTTGTATCGGCACCTTCATCACCCAGTTCGTCACGACGGGCCTGCTGATCTATACGTTCAGCCTGTTCGTGGTGCCTATGTCCACTATGTTCGACGCGCCGCGCACGTCCATCACCGTGGCATCGTCCATCTACACCATCATGTTCGCAGTCATAAGTCCCATCGCGGGTGCGCAGATCGCCAAGGGTCGCTTGAAGCCGATGCTGTTCGCCAGCGCCATCCTGTTCGGCGGCGGTTTCATTGCGATGTCGTTCGTGAACAACATCATCGCCTTCTATATCGTCTACGCCCTTATCGGCTTGGGCGGCGCTCTGGGCGGTCCGGTTATCGGCGGCGCGCTTCCTGCTGCATGGTTCGACAAGCGCAAGGGCCTGGCGGTCGGTATCGTTAACTGCGGCGGCGGCATCGCGGCCATCACCACCACGCCGCTTATCGGCAACGTTCTGGCAAGCTCCGGCACCTCCACGGCGTTCCTCACCATCGGCGTGATCGCGTTGGTCCTCATGATCCTCGCTGCGCTGCTCATCAAGACCAAGCCGCAGGATATCGGTTTGATGCCCGATGGCCTGACCAAAGAGGAGTACGACGCGCTGCCTGCCAAGGAGCGCCCTGTTTCCGTCGGCCTCACCCGCGAGCAGGCGATGAAGACCCCCGCCCTGTGGCTCATTTCCATCGCGCTGCTGTTCTTGGGCTTCGGCCAGCTTGGCGTCATGCAGAATGCCGCCGCCTATCTCAACGACATCCAATTCGACTCGCAGATCGCAGCAACCGCTCTGGGCGTTGTGGGCATGTGCGGAGTCATCGGCAAGCTGTTCTTTGGTTGGCTGGTCGATCGCATGGACGCAAAAATCGTGTTCTGCATCGGCAACATCATGCTGATCGTCGGCACCCTCATCCTCAATTTCACCACGCAGACCTCCACGTTGCCGTGGCTGATGGGCTACGCCGTCATCTTCGGCGTGGGTGTCGGTTGCTGGACTCCGTGCGTCACGGTTCTGCTGGGGCGCTACATGGGTATGGCGTACTTCGGTGCTATCTGGGGCGTCGTGTTCGGTTTGCGCACCGTAGGCGACATCATCGGCGTGCCGGGCGTCTCCGCCATCGCCGGTTTCTCCAGCTACAACATCGCATTCTGGGTTGCTATCGTGATGCTGCTCGTCTCTCTGGTGTTCGTCCTGATCTCCAAGAAGCCTCAGGCATATGCCGATATGGAGGAGCAGGCGCGGGCAGCGTAAAAGCAGCGTAGGTTCCGGTCTGGCTTGAAGAGCTGAACTCTGAAGGTTTGGTCCCGTTTCAATGGGAGGGCGTCCGGCAAGGACGCCCTCCCATTTTCGCTTAAATTGGGCGATGGCTCTGGAACGGATGGAGCGCGGAGCCGACCCCTGCGCCATCCGTCCTGCACCGAGCGCAAAGCTGCTACTGCATGAATGATGGGAGCCTCTGCAGAGAAAAGAAATGCCCCGGTGACTGCACCGGGGCATTTCTTCGGACCATTCCGCCTTTGCGGCGTGGCTGGTTTGCTATGCGAGCTTCGAGAGGTGCTCGTCGAAGCATTCGAGCGCGCTATTGATGCACAGCTCGATGCCCACGCCGGTTCCGCCGGCTTCGCCGCCGACGATGTAGAGGCCGTCGACCGGGGTCTTGACGCTTGGGCGTTTGTCTCCCACTTGGTCGGGATACTGGCCCACGCCGATGCCGACGCCGCCCTCTCCGACGATTCCGCAAAGCTTGTGGCGGTCGACGAATTCCGACCACACCATATGGTCGCGTAGCCCGGGCACGTATTTCTCCGCCGTGTCCAGCAGGGCTTCGGCAACTTCTCCCATGACCTCGTCGGGCACCGTGGTTGGCATGGGTGCGGCGAAGTTGATGAGCTGCATTCCCTCAGGTGCGACCTCGGGGGAGAAATTGGAGGGGGATACTAGGAACATGTTGAGCTCGGGCGGCACTTCGCCCTTCAGAAGCTTCCTGTAGTAGCCTTCTTGGTCAAGTGATCCAAATTGCGTGAGCATCTTCAGGTCGGTGAGTTTCTTGTCGAGGGCGACGCGCCAGACGGGGCCATACCAGGAATATTTCAGGCCCTTCACATACTCGGGATACTCGTTATCGAAATATTGCGCTCCTGCCAGCTTCAGCACGGTGGCTTGTATGTCGGCGTTCGACACGACCAGGGGAGATTCGATCTCTTTTCCGCCGACTGTCACTCCGCGCACGCCGCCGCTTTCGATAAGGATGCGGTCGACGGCGGCGTTTCGCCTGAGCTCGCCGCCAAGCGATTGGAATACTTCAGCGAGTTCGTCGCTTATCGCCGCGCATCCCCCCACGGGATAGCCGGAAGCTTTCGCTTCGCTTTCCATCCGCAGGCAGCGCATGAACTCCCCGGCGCTCAGATGCCAAGAGGGCAGGCAGGTGTAGATCGAGGAGATATTG
>URRZ01000037.1 GCA_900550385.1 uncultured Coriobacteriaceae bacterium
GCTCGCGGAGGCGCGGGAGCTGTGCGAGGGCGAGCGGGAGCGCGTGCGGGCGGCGGGCGGCCTGGCCGTCATCGGCACCGAGCGGCACGAGAGCCGGCGCATCGACAACCAGCTGCGCGGCCGCTCCGGCCGCCAGGGCGATCCCGGCGTGACGCAGTTCTACCTGTCGCTGGAAGACGACCTGATGCGCCTGTTCGGCGGCGACCGGATGGATTCCATCGACCGCATGATGGCCAAGATGAAGATGCCCGACGACATGCCCATCCAGGCGAGCATGGTCAGCAAGGCCATCGAGAACGCCCAGCGCCAGGTCGAGACCATGCACTTCGCCGCGCGCAAGAGCGTGCTGGAATACGACGACGTCATGAACCTGCAGCGCGAGGCCATCTACAACGAGCGCAACGCGATCTTGGACGGCAAGGACATGGACGAGCGCATCCCGTCGATCATCGACGATGCCGCGCGCTCCGTGGTCGAGAGGAACTGCCCCGCCAAGGCCCCCAGCGACGATTGGGATGCCAAGGCGGTGGACGCCTGGGCGGCCGAGATGACGGGCATGCGCGGATTCGAGGCGGAGAAGGTCGACCACGACGACGACCCCGAGCTCCTGATCGAGGCGCTCGACGCCTACCTGCAGTCGATCTACCAGGAGAAGGAGGACAAGCTCGGCCCGGCCGCCATGAAGGCGCTGGAGCGTCAGGTCATGCTGCGCATCATCGACACGCGCTGGATGGCGCACCTCTCCGAGATGGATTACCTGAAGACGGGCATCGGCCTGCGCGCGCTCGGCCAGCGCGACCCCCTCGTCGAATACAAGAACGAGGCGTTCAGCGCCTTCGCGCGCCTCACCGCCAGCATGTACTCCGACTTCCTGCGCACGATGCTGCGCCTGCAGGTCGCCGTGAGGAAGGATGCGCCGGAGATGCCCGAGCAGCGCGACCCCTTGGCGGGCAAGGTGAGCTACTCCTCGCCCGAGGCGGTCCTCGATGCTCCCGGCGCTGGCGACGATGAGCGCCGCCGGCGTCCCGCACGCGCGGTCGGCGGGTCGCCCAAGCAGGCTCCGCGCGAGGTCCGCAAGCCCCAGACCTACGTCAAGGACAAGGACGACCCCTTCGCCAACGTGGGCCGCAACGATCCCTGCCCGTGCGGCAGCGGCCTGAAGTTCAAGAAGTGCCACGGCAAGAACCTCTGAGTTCCGGCGGTCTGCCGACCGCCGGAACCTGACGCCGCTGCGAAGCGCCGATGCACCCTCGCTTCGCGTGATCCCGCGGGCTTGCGCACCGAAGTGCGCGGCGCCCGCGGGATCCTGCGAATCAGGGGCGCCTCGACGCCTCCCGCTGACTCTACGAACGATCCCTGTATCCATCCCCGTACTGACGTTACGAACGATCCCCGTACCGACCTTTGCTGTGAGAGACGAAATGGCTGATAAGGAAATCAAAGAGCTCCAGGAAGCGGCGCGGCGCGTGAGCGATGCGCGCGCCTACCTGCATATCGAGGAGAAGGAAGCCGAGCTCGAAGAGCTTGACGACGAGATCGCCAGCCCCGGGTTCTGGGACGACGCGACCCATGCGCAATCGGTGTCCAAACAGGCGAGCAACCTGCGCGACACGATAGGCGAATACGATGCCGCCGTCGCGCTGCTCGAGGACGTCCGCACGGCGTTCGAGCTTGCAGGCGAGGACGAGGCGTTCGCGGAAGAGGCCCAGGCCGGCCTCGCCCGGCTCGAGCAGCTGCTCGACGGGCTGGAGGTCTCCTCGTGGTTCTCCGGGCGCTTCGACGCCGGCGACGCCATCCTGACGGTCAACCCCGGCCAAGGCGGCTTGGAAGCCCAGGACTGGACCGAGATGCTCTACCGCATGTACACCCGCTACGCCGACGGCAAGGGCTGGAAGGTCCGCGACCTGGACGTGGTGCCCGGATCCGACGCGGTGGGCCTCGACAAGGCCACCATCCAGATCGAGGGGCGCAACGCCTACGGCATGCTGCGCAGCGAGATCGGCGTCCACCGCCTGGTGCGCATCAGCCCCACCGATGACAAGAAGCGCCGCCACACCACCTTCGCCGGCGTCGAGGTGCTGCCCGTGCTTCCCGACGACATCGAGGTCGACCTGAACCCCGCCGACGTGCGCGTGGACGTGTACCGCTCCAGCGGCCCGGGAGGCCAATGCGTCAACACCACCGACTCCGCGGTGCGCCTGACCCATATCCCCACCGGCATCGTCGTCACCTGCCAGAACGAGAAGAGCCAGCTGCAGAACAAGGAGGCAGCGTTCAAGGTGCTGCGCGCCAAGCTCTACGAGCTGGAGCGGCAGAAGCGCGAGGAGGAGCTCGCGCAGCTGCGCGGCGAGCGCATGGAGAACACCTTCGGCAGCCAGATCCGCAACTACGTGCTCTACCCGTACCAGATGATCAAGGACCTGCGCAGCGGCGTGGAGACGGGGAACGTCGACGCCGTGCTCGGAGGCGACCTCGACGAGTTCGTCATCGGCTACCACCGCTGGAAAGCCGCGCAGTAGGCGCGATGAGAAAAAGGGACGGAGGTTTTTTCTCATTTTCGCGAAAATGAGAAAAAACCTCCGTCCCTTTTTCTCATCCTCTTGCCCCGATGGATAATTCCCGATCCATCTGCGCTATCATCGCCGGCGGCCGCGTCGAACGTGTAAAATGGATCGGTACGGATCCGGCGCTTGGCGCCGGCATGCTTCATCGACGTGAGAAAGGGCGGACAAGCCTATGGAGGCACAGCATCTTGCCGAGCAGGCACGGCGCATGCGCATCGACATCGTGCGCATGATCGCAGAAGCGGGCAGCGGGCACCCCGGCGGCTCGCTTTCGTGCGCCGACATCCTGACGGCGCTGCATTTCGGCGGTGTCATGGAGCATCGCCCGAGCGAACCCGATTGGGAGGAGCGCGACCGCTTCATCCTGGCGAAAGGCCACGCCGCGCCCGCGCTCTACGCCGCTTTGGCGCTGGCGGGCTATTTCCCCGAGGACGAGCTGATGACGCTGCGCAAGCTCGGCAGCCGCCTCCAGGGCCATCCCGATTCCAACCAGGTTCCCGGCGTCGAGGTCTCCACCGGCTCGCTGGGCCAGGGGCTTTCCATCGCGGCGGGCGCCGCGGCCGGTTTGAAGCTAGACGGCAAGCCCCAGTGCGTGTTCGCGCTTCTGGGCGACGGCGAATGCCAGGAGGGCCAGGTCTGGGAAGCCGCCATGTTCGCGGCCCATCGCAACCTCGACAACCTCGTCGCCATCGTCGACCGCAACGGCCTGCAGATCGACGGCTCCACCGAGGACGTGTGCGCCCCGGGGGATCTTGCCGCGAAGTTCGAGGCGTTCGGCTGGGATGCGCGCGAGGTCGACGGCCATGACATCGGGGCCCTCGTCGAGGCGCTTTCCGCCGCGAAGGCGCAGCGCGACGGCAAGCCGCATGCGTTCATCGCCCGCACGGTGAAGGGCAGGGGCGTCTCCTTCATGGAGGGCCAGGCGGGGTGGCACGGCAAGGCCCCCAACGCCGATCAGCTTGCCCAGGCGCTTGCCGATCTGGGTTGCGACGATGGGGAGGAGGCCTTCCGTGGTTAAGCTGGCAGACCAGGAGCAGAAGCAGGTGAAGCGCGCGACGCGCGCAGCTTACGGCGCGACCTTGGCCGAACTGGCGGCCGAGGGCCTGCCCGTCGTGGCGGTCGACGCCGACCGGAGCGGCTCCACCCCCACGAAGAAGTTCGCCGCCGCAGCCCCCGCCTATGCGGAGCGGCTGTTCAACTGCGGCATCGCCGAGCAGAACATGGTCGACGTCGCCGCCGGCCTTGCCATCACCGGGCATATCGCCTTCACCGGCTCCTTCGCCGTCTTCGGCACGGGCCGCGCCTACGACCAGATCCGCAACACCGTCGCCTACAGCAACTTGGACGTGAAGATCGCCCCCACGCATGCGGGCGTCTCCGTCGGGCCCGACGGCGGCAGCCACCAGATGCTCGAGGACATCTCGCTGATGCGCGGCCTTCCGGGCATGCGCGTCCTCGTCCCCGCCGACTACGCCGCCGCCCGCGCCGCCATCAGGGCCGCCGCGACGACCCCGGGGCCGGTGTACGTGCGCATGGGCCGCGCCTCGGTGCCCTCGGTGTACGCCGACGGCGTCGAGCTGCAGATCGGCAAGGCCTACATCCTGCGCGAGGGCTCCGACGCGACCATCGTCGCCTGCGGCGTCGAGGTCGAGCAGGCGCTCAAAGCCGCCGACGAGCTCGCGGCGCAGGGGATCGAGGCCGAGGTGATCGACGCCTTCAGCGTGAAGCCGCTCGACGAGGAGACCATCGTCGCCTCCGTCCGCAAGACCGGCCGCGCGGTCGTGGCGGAGGAGCACAGCGTCATGGGGGGCTTGGGATCGGCGGTCGCCGAGACGCTCGCGCGCCGTTGCCCGGCGCCCGTCGAATTCGTCGGCGTGGATGACAGGTTCGGCAAGTCGGGCGAGTTCGAGGAGCTGCTCGAGTACTTCCACCTGGATTCCGGCGCGATTGTCGAAGCTGTGAAAAAGGCGCTTGCCCGCTAGCCCATCTGGTAGAATTGCGCGAAGTCTCAGTACATCGCTATATGAACGGAGCATTCTGTGACGAACGACACTAGCCAAGGGCCCATGCCCCAGCCCGTCGCGCGCGAGCGCGCCCGGGCCCGGCGCGGAGCCCATTCCCGACAGGCGCAGATGACCGCGCAGCTGTCGCAATCGCTCCCCGTCCTCGAGGTGGCGGACGCCCCCCAGCAGACGGGGACCCCGGTGATCACCTTCGACCATGTGACGAAGGTGTATCCCGCCCAGCCCAACCGTCCGGCGCTTTCGGACATCTCGCTGCAGATCTACGCCGGGGAGTTCATCTTCCTGGTGGGCCATTCCGGCTCGGGCAAGTCGACCTTCATCCGCATGCTCATCCGCGAGGTGAAGCCGACGCAGGGCCACATCTACGTCGCGGGCGAGGACTTGGGCGCCATGCGCAATTGGCGCGTGCCCTACCTGCGCCGCAACATCGGCTGCGTGTTCCAGGACTTCAAGCTCCTGCCGAACAAGACCGTCTTCGAGAACGTGGCGTTCGCCCTCGAGGTCATCGGCAAGAGCCGCCACGTCATCAAGACCCAGGTCCCCGAGGTCCTGCGCCTCGTCGGGCTGCAGGAGAAGCTGAACAAGCTGCCCGACCAGCTTTCCGGCGGCGAGCAGCAGCGCGTCTCCATCGCGCGCGCCATCGTCAACCGCCCGCCCATGCTGGTCTGCGACGAGCCCACCGGCAACCTGGACCCGCAGACCTCCCGCGGCATCATGGACCTGCTCGAGCGCATCAACCGCACCGGCACCACGGTGCTCGTGGCCACGCACGACCGCGAGATGGTCGACAACATGCGCCGCCGCGTCATCGCGCTCGATCGCGGCTGCCTGACCCGCGACCAGGACAGGGGGGTGTACGGCTTCGATGTCTAGTCTGTTCTATTTCCTGCGCGAGTCGCTCACGGGCTTCACGCGCCATCTTTCCACGGCGCTGGGATCGATCATCACCATCTTCCTGTCGCTTCTGATCATCGGCATCTTCCTCATGGGCGGACGCATGGTCGAGAACGTCATCTCCTCGGTGGAAAGCGAGGTGTCCATCACCGCCTACGTCGCCGATGACGCATCGCAAAGCGACATCAACCAGGTGCAGGACTACCTCCGCTCCGTGGAGGGCGTCGCCTCGGTCGGGTTCACCACCAAGGAGCAGGCGCTGGCGAACTTCCAGTCCACCAGCTCCGACATCGTCGACGCGCTGGACGGGTCCAACCCGCTGCCCGCCTCCATCGAGGTGGAGCTGTCGGACCCGCAGCTGGTCGAGCAGGTGGCAGCCGACCTCGCCGCCAACACCACGTTCCAGAAGATCTGCGACAACCCGGACGATCCCACCGAGTCGGTCCGCTACGGCGAGCGCTCCGTCGAGCGCCTGTTCTCGCTGACCAACTACATCCGCTACATCGGCGTCGCGCTGGTCGTCCTGCTCATCTTCATCGCCATGGTGTTCATCAACAACACCATCCGCCTGGCGATCTTGGCGCGCCGCAAGGAGATCGCCATCATGCGCCTGGTGGGCGCGAGCAACGGTTTCATCCGCGGGCCCTTCCTCATGGAGGGCGCGCTGCACGCCATCATCGGATCGCTTCTGGCGGTGGGCTGCATGGAGCTTCTGCGAAACCTGGTGCTGCCGCGCGTCCAGGGCGCGCTGCAGTTCCTGCCCTTCGACCTCAGCCTCCAGACCTTCCTGATGATCTACGCCGTGCTGATCGTCGCCGGCCTGGTCATCGGTCTGGTGGGTTCCGCCTTGGCGATGCGCCGCTACCTCAAGGTGTAGCGCCCGCCGGGGGAGACTATGGCCAAGCACGGCAACAGCAAGCAGGTTGCGGCTATCGCGCGTAAGGCGCGGGCGCGCAACCTGCGCCTCGTCAGGTTCTTCTCGCTCGTCATCGTGATAGCCGTCGCCTTCGGCGTCGGCTTCTTCGTGCGCGGGGAGTCCAGCGTCCTGTCGCTTCTGGGGTTCGAGTCGCTTGCGGGCGACGATGCCGCCGCCGCTTCCGCCACCCAGCAGAAGAACGTCTACAACTCCATTTCCGAGCGCGTCGAGGAGGTGGAGACCACGCTCGCCGAAGACAGCCTGGACTCCTACGACTTGGACCAGGCGACCGCCAACGTGCTCAACTCCCTCGCCGAGGCAACCGAGGACCCCTACCTGCGCTACTACGATTCCGCCCAGTACGCGCTCCTCGAGCAGGGGAGCGGCGACGGGTACGAGGGCGTGGGCGTCCTGTTCGGCGAGGCCCAGGGCAAAGCCTACGCCGTCGACGTGTTCGACGGGTCCTCCGCCCAGGTCGCCGGCGTCCAAGAGGGCGATTTCGTCGTGGCGATCGACGGCGACAGGGGCCGCGATTGGTCCCAATCCGAGGTCGTTTCCGCCCTGAACCGCGATGAGGGGTCGTCGGTCGTCATCACCTGGCGGCGCCCCGAGACCGCGGGCGCGGAAGGGGGCGAGGAGTTCACCACGGCGCTGACCTGCTCGAGATCCGACGAGGTGAACGTCGAGTCCTCGTTGACCGACGGAGGCGTCGGGGTCATCGGGCTGCGCCAGATCACCTCCAACTCCGCCGATCTGGTCCAAGAGGCCGTGGATTCCCTCGAATCCCAGGGCGCGCAGGCCTACGTCCTCGATATCCGCGACAACCCCGGCGGCTACCTGTCCCAGGCGGTCGACATCGCCAACCTGTTCGTGAGGAACGGCATCATCGTCCAGATCGAGACGAACGGCGGCATCAGCACGCGCCAGGCGAGCGGCGAGGTCGTCACCGACAAGCCCCTGACCGTGCTGGTCAACGGCAACACCGCAGCCGCCGCCGAGGTCCTCGCCGCGGCGCTGCAGGATAACCGCCGCGCCACCATCGTGGGCCAGACCACGCTGGGGAAGGGGTCGGTGCAGGTCGTGCGCGAGCTCACGTTCGGCGGGGCGCTGCGCTACACCGCCGCCTACTACCTCAGCCCCCAGGGCCGCGACATCAACGGGCTGGGCGTCGTCCCCGACATCGTCATCGAGCGCGAGGACGGCGGCGCCGACAACCAGCTCGACCTCGCCGTGGAAACCGCCCAATCCGCCATTTCCGCGTAGTCCGCATGGGCAGGTCCCGCTCCCATACGCGCCCCGCGCCCCGCTCCTGTGCGCGGGGAACCCTGATCGTCCATGCGGCAGGCTACGGGTTCGTCCGCACGGCGGAGGGCGAGTACTACATCCCCGCATCCAAGCTCTCCGGGGCGTTCGACGGCGATCTGGTGGAGATCGCGCCGCTGCCCGCCTCCTCCACGAAGGCGCGCAGGGCCGACGCCCGCGAAGGCATGCGCAGCGCCGGCAGGCCCGCCGCGCGTGTCGTCGGCGTGATGGAGCGCGCCCACGAGACCGTGGTGGGGCGCTACGAAGTCGCCGATCCCTTCGGCGTGGTCGTCCCCGAGGACCCGGGGATCCCCTACGACATCTTCACGCAGCGCTCCGCGGCTCCGGACATCCCCGACGGCGCGCTGGTGCGCGTGCGGATCGCGACGTACCCGTCGCGCAAGACCGCCGCGACGGGAGTCGTCGAGGAGGTGCTGGGCGAGGCCGCGCAGCCGGGTGCGGCCATCGAGCCGATCATCGCGCGCCATAAGCTCGAGACGCGCTTCTCCGATGCCTGCCTCGAGGGGGCGTCCTCGCTGAAGCTCGACGTCGAAGGCGCGCTCGCCCGCGGCTATTCGGACCTACGCGGCCGATGCGCGTTCACGATCGATCCCGCCGACGCGCGCGATTTCGACGATGCGATCTCGCTCGACCGGGAAGGCGCCGGAGGCGCCGGCCCGCAGGGAGCCGCCTTTTCCGGACCCGGTTGGGAAGGCGCCGGCGCGGCGGTGTGGCGCCTGGGCGTGCATATCGCCGATGTTTCCGCCTACGTTCCGTGGGGCTGCGCCATCGATCTCGATGCGCGCAATCGCGCCACCAGCGCGTATCTGGTCGATCGCGTCATCCCGATGCTGCCGGAGGAGCTTTCCAACGATCTGTGCTCGCTGCGCCCCGGCGAGGATCGCCTGTCGATGACGGTCGACCTGCATCTGGATGAATCGGGCCGCATCGCGTGCTACGAGATATACCCTTCCGTCATCCGCTCGCGGGCGCGCTTGACCTACGGCCAGGCCCAGCTCTCATTGGACGGCGCCGCCATGGAGGAGGCGCCGGGAGAGGTGCTCGAGCGGCTCGCCCCGCTGTCGTCCATCGCGA
Source organism: uncultured Coriobacteriaceae bacterium (assembly GCA_900550385.1). Taxonomy (GTDB): domain Bacteria; phylum Actinomycetota; class Coriobacteriia; order Coriobacteriales; family Eggerthellaceae; genus Aphodovivens. The sequence continues at coordinate 8,796 of URRZ01000037.1, forward strand.
AGTGCCGCGCGGAATCGAGGAGGCGCGCGGGCGGCATCGACTTCCCCTCGACCGAGGCGAAGGTGCGCCTCGATGCGTCCGGGCGCCCGATGGGCGTCGATCTCAGGCGCAAGACGGAGGCGACTTCCCTTGTGGAGGAGGCGATGATCCTGGCGAACGAGGCCGTCGCCCGCTGCCTCGTCTCGGCAGGCAGCCCGGGGCTGTTCCGCGTCCACGAGCGGCCGGCGGCGGACGGGTTGGCGGGCCTCATCCCGCTGCTGGAGGAGTTCGAGTGGTTCGCGCGGATCGACAAGACGCGGTTTTCGCTGGGGGATCCCCATGCCGTGCAGGCCGCGTTGGAGGCGAGCCGCAACCGCAGCGAGGGCGAGCTGGTGGGATCCCTGCTCCTGCGCGCCATGAAGCGCGCCGACTACCGGCCCGAGTGCGCCGGGCACTACGGGCTGGCGAGCGACGCCTACGCGCACTTCACCTCGCCGATCCGACGGTATCCCGACCTCGTGGACCATCGAATGCTCAAGGCGCTCCTGTTCGGCCGCCCCGCGCTCCATGACCAGGAAAGCTCCGCGTTGCAGTGGCTCGGCGGGCATTGCTCCGAGCGGGAGCGTGCGGCCGACGCCGCGGCACGCGAATCGCAGGAGCTCAAGTTGATCGAGCTCATGGAATCGCAGGTTGGCGAGGCGTTCTCCGGCGTCGTCTCGGGGGTCGCGCCATATGGCCTCTACGTCCGTCTCGACAACACCGCCGAGGGCCTGCTTCCCGTCCGCCGGCTGGGATCGGAGTACTTTTCGCTCGAAGCCGACCTGCATCGCCTGGTGGGGCAGGACAGCGGAAGGATCTGGCGCCTGGGGCAGAGGGTCGCCGTGGTCCCGACGGTGGCGGACGCCCGCCGCCGTGTGCTAGAGTTTCGGCTTGCGGGCGAGGTGCGCTAGGCGCCCGCCCGGATCGGATTCGACGAGAGGAGCGGCCCATGGGGTCTCGCGAGGACATAGACGACCTGCTCTCGGGGACGTTCAACTCGATTCTGCGCATCGAGGAGCGCTCGCTGGACAACCGCCTCACGGAAGGCCTCACCATCACCGAGGTCCACACGATCGTGGCGATAGGCATGTACGAGCAGAACCCGATGAACGTGGTCGCGTCGCGCCTGTGCGTGACCATGGCGACGCTGAACGCGGCGGTGCGCAAGCTCGTGGATAAGGGTTTCGTCAAGCGCACGCGCGCCGAGGACGATCGCCGCAAGGTGATGCTCGCGCTCACCAAGAAGGGCCGTTTGGTCTACCGCGCGCACGGCCTGTTCCACAAGCAGATGATCGAGGAGGCCCTCGAAGGCCTCTCCGAGGAGGAGGAGCGCGTCCTCACCGAGGCGCTCGTGAAAGTCAAAGCCTTCTTCGACGAGCGCGCCTAGCGGAGGGATGAGAAAAAGGGACGGAGGTTTTTTTCTCATTTTCGAGAAAATGAGAAAAAACCTCCGTCCCTTTTTCTCATCCCCTTTTCACGCCCTTTCCGCCGCAGAAATAGTGGAGGGCGGGCGGGAAGTGTTGAAAGGGGTTCCCATAGTCGGTAAAATGTGCCCACGGCAATTACTTAGACTATCAAACTAATTTGAGAGTCGGAAAGGAACGAACATGGCTACGATCGATACCGTCAAGGAAGTGCTGTCCGAGAACCTCGACATCGATGCCGATCAGATCACCGAGGACGCCACGATGGAGGCGCTGGGCATCGACTCCCTCGACATGATGGAGCTCATCTGCGATCTCGAGGAGAAGTGCGAGGTCGAGTTCGGCGAGCCCGAGGGCATCGAGACCATCGGCCAGCTGGTCGCCCACATCGACTCCCTCAAGTAACCGACCTTGATTCTGCAAGGGGGCCGCATGCGCGGCCCCCTTTCGGCTTTTCGGGTAATTGCCCCTTGGGGGCAGCCATTTCAGCGTAACGGGCCGTCGCCATCGCGACGAGTCCCCTTCCTTTCCCGTGGGCGGCGCGGCATGCGCGCTTCAGAGCGGGAGCGAGCGAGTGCGAAAGGATTCACCGGTATGAAGACGAGGGTCACGGAGCTTCTGGGCATCGAGGCGCCCATCATCCAAGGCGCCATGGCGCGCATCGCCAACGCCAGCTTGGCGGGCGCGGTCAGCGAGGCGGGCGGCCTGGGCATCATCGCCTGCGGCGGCGCGCCGCTCGATTGGGTGGAGGAGCAGGTGCGCTTGGCGCGCGAGATCACCTCCAAGCCCATCGGCGCCAACGTCATGCTGATGGATCCCAACGCCGGCGAGCTTGCCAAGCTGCTCTGCGACCTCAAGGTCGACGTCATCACCACGGGCGCTGGCAGCCCCGCCAACTACATGGAGATGTGGAAGGAGGCCGGCATCAAGGTCATCCCGGTCGTCGCCTCCACGGCGCTGGCCGTGCGCATGGAGCGCTTAGGCGCCGACGCCGTCGTCGCCGAGGGCACCGAGTCCGGCGGCCATATCGGCGAGCTGACCACGATGGCGCTGGTGCCTTCCGTGCGCGAGGCGGTTTCCATCCCCGTCATCGGCGCGGGCGGCGTGGCCGACGGGCGCGGGTTCGCCGCGGCGTTCATGCTGGGCGCCGAGGGCGTCCAGATGGGCACGCGCTTCCTCACCGTAGAGGAGTGCACCGTCGCGGATGCGTACAAGGAGCGCGTCCTGGCGGCGAAGGACTCCGACACCATCGTCACCGGCCGCGGCAGCGGGCATCCCGCGCGCTGCCTGAAGAACAAGTTCTCGCGCAAGGTCCGCTCGCTCGAGGGCGACATGGCCAAGAACGGCGACGAGCTCGAGCAGATGTACCTGGGCAGCCTGCGCCGCGCGGTGGAGGGCGACGTGGACAACGGTTCGATGATGGCCGGCCAGATCGCCGCGCTCGTGCGCGAGCGCAAGACGGCCAAGGACGTCATCGACGAGATCGTCTCCGAGGCCGAGGCGCTGTGCGGCCTAGGGCTGGAGGAAGTGGCGGCCCTCAACGCGCGCGGCGGGCGCATGCTCGCCGACGCCGAATAGGGGAGGGACCATGGCTGAAAGCACGCTGGGCGCCACCTTGGCGCTGCCCGCCGGGGGCATCGTGTTCATGCTCTCCGGCCAGGGCTCGCAGAAACCCGGCATGGGGGCCGACCTGCTGGGCGTTGCCGAGGTGGCGTCCGCGTTCGAGACGGCTTCTAAGGCGTTCGGGTTCGACGTGGCCGACGTGGTGTGCGACGACGATCCCACGCGCATCAACGACACCCGTTACGCGCAGCCCGCGCTGTGCGCGCTGTCGGTGGGCATCGCCCATGCGCTCGAGGCGCGCGGCGTGGAGCCGGCAGCCGTGCTGGGGTTCTCGCTCGGGCAGATCGGCGCGCTGGCCGTCGCGGGCATGCTCTCTGACGAGGAGACGTTCGCTCTGGTGCGCCGCCGCACCGACCTGATGGCGGAAGCGGCCGACAAGCACCCCGGCGCCATGAGCGCGCTGCTCAAGGGTACCGACGAGGAGGTCGAGGAGCTCTGCGAGCGCTGCGCCCAAGGCCAGGTGCTGGTGCCTGCGAACTACAACAGCCCCGGCCAGGTGGTCGTCTCCGGCGAGCTCGAGGCGATCGCGCGCGCTGAAGAGGAATGGGCCGCCATGGGTAAGCGCGCCTCGCGCCTGAAGACGTCGGGCGCGTTCCACAGCCCGCTCATGGACGAGGCCGCCGAGGGGCTCGCCGCCTACCTGGAGGGCGTGTCGTTCTCCGACCCGCGCATCCCGCTCATCTGCAACGTGGATGCGGCCCCGCTCACGGCGGCTTCGGCGCGCGAGCACCTCGCGCTCCAGATGACCCACCCGGTTCGCTTCGTCCAATGCGTGCGCACCCTCGCGGATGCTGGTGCGGGTGCGTTCATCGAGGTGGGCTTCGGCGGCGTGCTGATGAACCTGGTCAAGCGCATCGACAAGGAGCTGCCGCGCGAGTGCGTGCAGAACGAATCCAGCTTCAACGCCTGCGTCGGAACCCACGGCGCGGCCGGAAGGGAGTAGACACATGGCTTCGGAGACCGAAACCGACAAGATCGTCCGCGCGGCGGTCGTGACCGGCTCGAGCCGCGGCATCGGCCGCGCCATCGCCGAGAAGCTGGCGTTCGCCGGCTACAACGTGTGCGTCAACTGCTCGAGCGAGTCGGGCCTCGAAGCGGTCGAGGCGCTCGCCTCGGAGCTTTCGCGCGCCCATGGCGTCAAGGCCATCGCACGCGTCGCCAACGTCGCCGACCCCGAGCAGGCGAAGGCCCTCGTGGAGGCCGCCTTCGAGGAGTTCGGCCGCATCGACGTGCTGGTGAACAACGCCGGCATCACCCGCGACGGGCTGCTCGCCCGCATGAAGGACGAGGATTTCGACGCCGTCATCGACGTGAACCTCAAGGGCACGTTCAACTGCTGCCGCGCCGCCGCGCAGCGCATGATGAAGCAGCGCTACGGCCGCATCGTCAACATGAGCAGCGTCGTGGGCGTGGCGGGCAACGCGGGGCAGGCCAACTACGCCGCGTCCAAGGCGGGCGTCATCGGGTTGACCAAGTCCATCGCCCGCGAGCTGGCCGGCCGCAACATCACGTGCAACGCCGTGGCCCCCGGCTTCATCGAGACCGACATGACCGACGCGCTTTCCGAAAAGCAGCGCGCCGCCATCGGCGAGCGCATCGCGGCGAAGCGCTTCGGCACCGCCGAGGAGGTCGCCGCCCTGGTGCGCTTCCTCGCCAGCGAGGGTTCCGGCTACATCACCGGACAGGTAATCTGCATCGACGGAGGTATGTCGCTATGAGCGATCAGGTCGCATTCAATCTGAAGGGCTCGGTTCCGGCCGATCCCTCCGGCATCCAGACGCGCCGTCCGGATGGGACGCACCGCGTGGTCATCACCGGCGTGGGCGCCGTGTCGCCTGCGGGCGTGGGCATCGAGGCGCTGTGGGGCGCCGTGTACGGCAAGAAGTGCTGCATCGGCCCCATCGAGCGCTTCAGCACGGAAGGCTACGAGGTGCATAACGCCGGCGAGGTGCGCGGCTTCGACCCCGTCGAGCACGGCCTCACCAAGAAGGAGGCGCGCCGCTTCGAGCGGTTCGTCCAGTACGCCATCGTCGCCTCCGACGAGGCGCTGGAGATGGCCGGCTTGAACATGGAGGACGAGGACCCCGCGCGCGTCGCGGTGGTGTTCGGCTCCGGCATCGGCGGCATCGACGAGCTGCAGAGCAGCTTCACGACGCTCATCGAGAAGGGGCCCAAGCGCGTCAACCCGCTGTTCGTCCCCACGATGATCGGCAACATCGCCGCGGGCACGCTGGCGATCCGCTACGGCATGAAGGGCGAGTGCCTGGATATCGTGACGGCTTGCGCCACGGGCGCCAACAGCATCGGCACGGCGCTGCGCGACATCCGCCACGGCTATGCCGACGTGGCGCTTGCGGGCGGCACCGAGGAGAGCATCTCTCCCATCTGCATCGCCGGGTTCACCAACTTGAGCGCTCTCACCAAGGCGGAGGATCCGCAGTGCGCCTCGCTGCCGTTCGACGCCCGCCGCGCGGGCTTCGTCGCCGGCGAGGGCGCGGGTGCGGTCGTGCTCGAGTCGTTGGAGCATGCCCTGGCGCGCGGCGCCTCCATCATCGCCGAGGTCACCGGCTACGGGGCCACGGGCGACGCCTACCATATGACGGCGCCGTCGCCGGACGGCGAGGGCATCCGCCGCGCCATGGAGCAGGCGCTCGCCGAGGGCGGTTTCGCGCCCGAGGAGATCGGCCACCTGAACGCGCACGGCACCGGCACTCCCGCCAACGATTCCACCGAGTCGCACGCGCTCATCGCGCTGTGCGGCGAGGAGGCGGGCTCGCAGATCCCCGTCACGTCGGTGAAGGGATCGCTCGGCCACACCCTCGGCGCCGCCGGCGCGCTGGAGGCCATCGTCACGGCGCTCTCGGTCACCAACGATTGCGTGCCGCCCACCTGCGGGTTCGCGGAGGCGGATCCCGATTGCCCGGTGGCCGTGGTGGAGGAGGCGATCTCCGGACGCAAGCAGAAGGTCGCCCTGTCCAACAGCTTGGGTTTCGGCGGCCACAACGCCTGTCTTGCTATTTCGCCGTTCGAGGAGTAGACCATGGAATTCGAATATCCTTGCGGGAGGGATGCGGTGGAGGCGGTTCTGCCGCATCGCGATCCGTTCGTGTGGGTGACGCGCGTCGTGTCGTGCGAGCCGGGTGTGGAGATCCATGCTCAGCTCGATGTCGATCCGGAGCTGCCGTTGTTCAAGGGGCATTTCCCCGAGCATCCGGTGCTCCCCGGCGTTATCATCATGGAGGCGCTCGCGCAGGCAGCCTCGTTCTGCCTGCTGGTCGACCGCGGCGCCGAGGGCGCGCTGGGCTTCCTCACCGGCATCGACAAGGCGAAGTTCCGCCGCCAAGTCGCGCCGGGCGAGACGCTGGATTTGAAGGCGCGCATCGTCAAGGCCTCCTCGCGCCTGTGCGTGGCCGAGGTCGAGGCGAGCGTCGACGGGCAGCTGTGCGCCCAGGCGACGCAGAAATACGTGCTCGCCAGCGCGAAGGACACGCAAGGCGCTTAGGGCGCGGCGAGGGATGAGGGGACCGTCGTTATGAAGAGCAAGAAGCAGAGCTACATCACGTTTTCGGCCGAAGGGCGCCTGATCGGCGAAGCCGATGCCGCCGAGCCCGAGGCGCAGCCCGCGCAGGAGCAGGCGGAATCCTCGGACGTCGCCTACCGCTTGAGGCGCGTTGCGCAGGAGGCCGCCGTCCAGGAGGTCTCCCCGAACGCGGTCGACGCCTCCAACGTGACCGAGTACCTCGAGAAGCAGATCGACTCGGCGCCCACCCCCGAGGAAGGCGAGCAGGAGGACGGCACCCGCCCGCGCGTGCTGGTCATGGCGCGCGGCAAGCTGGCCCGCCAGCTCATCGTCGAGGCCAAGGAATCCGGCTTCTCCGCATGGGCTCCGCTGACCGGCGAGCGGCGCTTCGATCTCAACCTGCGCGAGGCGGACGGCACGGTCGTGCTGGGCGAGCGCTACTCGGACGCGCTGTTCTGCAACGGCTACGCGGTCCTCGAGGCGGCGCGCGAATGCGGCGCCACGACCATCCTCCTCGCGGGCGAGGCGCTTCCCCTTGCCAGCGTGGACGTGTTCCTCGCCCGCGCCCAGCGCCGCGGGGTGCGCGTGTTCCGGCCGATGACCGATGACGCGGTCGGGTTCGGCTGGGTGCTGTGCACGACGGAGCGCACGGTCCCCGCCGAGGAGGATTGGCGCGTGTGCCGCCATTGCGGGCTCACGTTCGACGGCGCCGGGCTCGCCGCGGGCCACTACGTCTGCCCCCAGTGCGGCGGCTATTTCCGCATGACCTCCGACGAGCGCATCGCGGACCTTCTGGATGCGGGTTCGTTCGAGGAATGGGACGCCGGGCTGGTCGAGCGGGATCCGCTCGAGTTCCCGGGCTACGTCGACAAGATCGAGGCGCTGCGCGCCAAAACCGGCCTCGAGGAGGCGGTCCGGACCGGATCCGGCAGCATCGCCGGCTTGAAGCTCGCGCTCGGGGTGATGGACTCGACGTTCCTCATGGGCTCGATGGGCACCGTGGTGGGCGAGCGCGTGTCCCGCCTGTTCGACCGCGCGACCGAGGAGCGCCTGCCGGTCGTGATCTTCACCGCGTCGGGCGGCGCGCGCATGCAGGAGGGCCTGATGTCCCTCATGCAGATGGCGAAGGTCTCCTGCGCGGTGGAGCGACATAGCGCCGCGGGCCTGCTCTACATCGTGGTGCACACCGACCCCACCACCGGCGGGGTCACCGCGTCGTTCGCGATGCAGGGCGACATCATCCTCGCCGAACCGCGCGCCCTCATCGGGTTCGCCGGCCAGCGCGTCATCCGCGACACCATCAAGCAGGAGCTGCCCGAAGGGTTCCAAACGGCGGAGTTCGCCTTGCAGCACGGCCTCATCGACGGCGTGGTGGAGCGCGGCGAGCTGCGCGAGCGCCTGGCCCACCTGCTGGCGCTGCATGCGTCGGCGTCCCTGCCCGCCGAGCCCAAGCCGGGCGACCGCGCGCTGATCGTCGATTACGACTCGGTGTGCGCGAACCTGAAGGAGGGCACGGGCACCTACAACTCCATCACCTACGGCCTGTTCCCGGTCGAGCTGCCCGCCGCCGGCGATGGCGACGAGAAGCCCCGTTTCACGTTCCCGCTGTTCTCGGGCGCCTCATCCGCCGGCAAGCGCATCGAGCGCGCGGTCGCGGCGGGAGGCTTCAATGCCGAGGACGGATCGCTGCTCGGCGAGGCGATCCCTGCCGAGCAGGCGCATGGGCTGGGGGCGGAGGCCGCCGAGGAGGCGTGGAGCCACGTCCAGCTGGCGCGGAACACGCATCGGCCGACGTCGCTCGCCTACATAGGCCTCATGGTCGACGGCTTCATCGAGATGCACGGCGACCGCGCCTTCGGCGACGACGGCGCCATCGTGGGCGGCATCGGCTGGATCGCGGGGCGCCCTGTGACGATCCTCGCGCAGGAGAAGGGCGCCGACCTCAAGGAGCGCATCCGCCGCAACTTCGGCTGCCCGCAGCCGGAGGGGTACCGCAAGAGCATCCGCCTGATGCGCCAGGCCGAGAAGTTCAACCGCCCGGTGGTGTGCCTGGTCGACACGCAGGGCGCGTTCTGCGGCACCGAGGCCGAGGAGCGCGGCCAGGGCAACGCCATCGCCGACAACCTCTTCGAGCTGGCGGGGCTGCGCGTCCCCGTGGTGAGCGTGCTTTTGGGCGAGGGGGGCTCGGGCGGCGCGCTCGCGCTGGCTCTCGCCGACAAGGTGGCGATGCAGGAGCACGCCGTGTACTCGGTGCTCTCGCCCGAGGGCTTCGCGTCCATCCTGTGGAAGGACCGCACGCGCGCCCCCGAGGCGGCGGCGGTCATGCGCATGGGCGCCGCCGATGTCGCGCGCATGGGCATCGTCGACGACGTGATCTCCGAAGGGGACGGCCCCGCGCACGAGAATCCCGAGCAGGCGGCGGCGGAGGTGTCGGCCTACGTGCGCGTCGCCCTCGACGAGCTTGCGGGATGCGATCCCGACGAGCTGATCCGGAATCGCCACCAGCGGTTCGCCAAGTTCTAGAGCATAAGGAAAGGGCCCGATAACGGGCCCTTTCCGTTTCATGCGCTTTGGATGCGCCGCCTCAGGTAGGCGATGATGTCATCCGACTCGTAGAGGGGCCTGCCGTCCACGACCAGGCAGGGGACCTGCTTCTTCCCGCCGATGCGCACGAGGTCGTCCTGGTTTCCCGGCTGGGTGGTGTCGCGCAGGTCGAGCGTTATGCCGTTGCCCTCCATGAACCCCAGCACCTTCTGGCAGTACGGGCATGCCTTCCTGTAGTACAGCTGATGGTTTTCAAGATACGCCATGGCCTTCCCCCCTCATGCTCGTTTCGGACAATGATACGGCACCGCATCGGGGCGAAGCCCGCGGACGGGGCATCGTTGCCAAGAGGTTTCCTTACGAAAGGTCCATGTAAGGTCGCTGGCGCTCCTCGCGGCGGCCCACGCCGGCGTTCTGCTACACTGTGGGCACAGGGCGGCGCCGTGGCGCCCTGTCGGCGAGTCGACGAGGAGGCTGCCATGCGGGTCATCCATCGCGAGGATCAAGAGCAACGCGAACGCGAGCTGCTAAGCCGCGATGCGGCGCGCTCCTTCGAAAGCGAGGGCCGCGATCGCTCCACCGCCCCCGACATCCTCCGCAACGATTTCCAGCGCGACCGCGACAAGATCCTCCATTCGAAATCGTTTCGGCGCCTCTCGCATAAAACCCAGGTGTTCTTGGCGGCGGAAGGCGACCATTACCGCACCAGGCTCACGCACACCCTCGAGGTGGCGCAGATCGCCCGCACCATCACGCGCGCGCTGGGGCTCAACGAGGATCTGGCCGAGGCCATCGCGCTGGGCCACGATCTGGGGCACACGCCGTTCGGCCACAGCGGCGAGCAAGCCCTTTCCCGCTGCCTCGAGCGCCATGGGAGGCGCTTCGGCGAAGGCTGCGGCGACGGCGACGAGGAGGGCGGGCGGCTGCTCTACCGGCACAACGTCCAGAGCCTGCGCGTGGTCGAGCGCATCGAGAACGGGGGCGCGGGCCTCAACCTCACCCCGGAGGTGCGCGACGGCATCCTCCACCACACCGGCAGCGTGCGGGCGGAGACCCTCGAAGGGCGCGTGGTCGCCACGGCGGACCGCATCGCGTATGTGAACCACGACATCGACAGATCGGAAGAGCACACGTCTGAACTCCAGTCACTAATGCGCATCGCGTATGCCGTCTTCTGCGTGAAAAAAAAAATGGGGGGGGGGGGGGGGGGGGGGGGGGGGGGGGGGGGGGGGGGGGGGGGGGGGGGGGGGGGGGGG
>URRZ01000038.1 GCA_900550385.1 uncultured Coriobacteriaceae bacterium
TCAAAGATCCTGAAAACGTAGGCAAATCGGCGTTTATCAGCGTCCGAGAGCCGGAAAATGATTGAAATCAGCGGTTATCAGCGTCAAAACACTGATGGTGACGCTGATAAACGCCGATTTCCTTACATTTTTGGACAATGCGCCCTTGGATGAGGCTGACCAACGCACTTTTGGCGGCAGGACGCGAATCGAGTGAGCGGAGCACTCTCAACCGCTCAGCAGGCGATCCACGCAAGCGGGCAACAAGTGCCCCGCCGATTAGAAGATACGACGTCGGGTAGGCGCGTTATGCCACGGCGCAAACATGCTGCATTACGTGCATTACGTGCATTACGAGAGCACTGAACAAAACAACGCTCAGTACCCTACCGACCAGAAGATGAGGCCACGGGCGGGGGCGTTTTCGCCGGCGGCTTGGCGGTCGCGGGCGGCGAGGACCTCGGCGACCCAGTCGGGGTCGCGCTGGCCGCGGCCCACCATGACAAGCGTGCCCACGATGGTGCGCACCATGGAATGGAGGAAGGCGTTTCCCCGCACGGTGATGACGCGGTGCGGCTCGCCCAGAATCTCCTCGGAGGCAATGGAGATCTCCTCCACATTGCGGCAGGTCGGCTTGCCGACGGCCGAGGCGGCCAAGCAAAAGCTCTTGAAGTCGTGCTCGCCGATGAGGTGCGTAGCGCCCCGTTCCATGGCGGCGATGTCCAAGTTCGGACCCACATACCAGGCGGTGCGATCGGTGAACACCGGCGGCGTATCCCCCGTGGCGAGGAAGTACTTGTACTCGCGCCACTGGGCGTCGAAGCGGGCCGAGAAGCCCCGCGGCCGCTCCTCCACCGCGCGCACCACGATGCCCTCGCAGGTGAGCGCGTTCAGCGAGCGCCGCAGGTTATAGGGCGTGCGGTCGCGCAGCTCGCACCCATCAATGTCGAAGGAGACCACCTGCCCGCGAGCGTGCACGCCGGCATCGGTGCGCCCGGCGCAGACCACGCCCACCGGTCGTCGAAACAAGAGCGACAGCGCCTGCTCCAACTCCCCCTGCACCGTGAGCTGCCCCGGCTGCTTCGCAAACCCCGCAAACGGCGCCCCGTCATAGGCCACCGTCGCCGAGAACGTGAGCTCCCGCTCGCACTCGGCCGCCCGCTCTTCCAGACTCGGTCGCGAGATTTCCATTAGGCAATCATGGCCTCGGGGCCGAACAGGTCGCGGATCTCCGCCTTCAGCACCGTGGACTGGGCATCCACCGACACCGGCAGCTCGGCGCGGAAGCGGCGGCCGTCGGCCTGCTGCACGAAGAGCACCACGCCGTCGCGCCCCGGGTACGAGTTCAGGATGCGACTCAGGTGCGCCGAGCGGTTCTGGTCGAAGGAGCGCGAGGGCACCCGCAGCTCCAAGTGGCTCGGCCGCGCATCTTCCTCGTTAAGCTCCAGCGCCTCCAGCTCGAAGGCCATGATCTGGTTACCGCGGTCACCGCTCTCGAACTTGCCCTTGATCTTCGCGATGACGTCCTCCTGGATGACCTCGGCAAAGTCGTCGTACTTGAAGCAGATGCACTCGATGGAGCCGGTGGTGTCCTCCAGGGTGAACGTGGCCATCTTCGTGCCGCGCTTCGTGAGCTTCGTCGCCACATTCGAGATCATGCCCACGAACACGCCGTTCTTGATCTCCTTGGTCTGTTCGGAGAGCATGCCCATGTCGTAGCGGGACATACGGCGCAGCGTGCCCTCGAAGGGGGCCAGCGGGTGCTCGCTCACGTAGATCTTCATGATCTCCTTCTCGTAGGCGAGCTTGGTGCGCTTGTCCCATTCCACGCCATCGGGTTCGGGCACGTCTTCCTGGAAGCCGGAGTCGGCGTCGTCGGCGAACATGTCGAACATCGACACCTGGCCGGCGTCGCGGTCCTTCTGGCGCTTGGCCGCGCCCTCGAGCAGCGGCGTCTCCTCCACGAAGTACATGAGCTGCTTGCGGGTGTAGCCGGTGGAGTCGAAGGCGCCGCCCTTGATGAGGGCCTCGAGCGTCTTGCGGTTGTAGCACTTCGCGTCGAGCCGGTTCACGAAATCGTGCAGCGACGTGAACGGGCCGTTGGCCTCGCGCTCGGCGATGATCTCGTCGGCGACGTTCTTGCCCACGCCGCGCACGCCCACCAAACCGAAGCGGATGCCGCCTTCGACCGGGGTGAACTCGGCACGGGAGGCGTTGATGTCCGGCGGCAGCACCGGCGTGCCGTTGTGGTTGCAGCTGGCGATGTAGCGGATCAGGCGGTCGGTGTTGCCCATGTAGCTGGACAGCACGGCGGCCATGAACTCGTTGGGGTAGTGCGCCTTGAGGTAGGCCGTGCGCATGACCAGGATGGAGTACGCCGCCGAATGCGATTTGTTGAACGCGTACTTCGCGAACTTCTCGGCGTCGTTCCAGATGGTCTTGGCGATCTCCAGCGAGTAGCCGTTCTCCACGGCGCCCGTGTTCCAGTCCTCCTGCAGCTGGCGCATCACGTCGAGCTTCTTCTTGCCCATGGCCTTGCGCAGTTTGTCGGCCTTGCCGGCCGAGAAGCCGCTCATGGTCATGGAGATGCGCATGATCTGCTCTTGGTAGACCATGGTGCCGTAGGTTTCCTCGAGGATGGGGCGCAGCCGCTCGTCGTAGTAGTGGATGGGCGTCTTGCCGCTTGCCACCTTCACGTAGTCGTCGACCATGCCGGACTCCAACGGGCCGGGACGGTTCAGCGCGATCGATGCGACGATGTCGGAGAAGCGGCGCGGTGGGAGCCGCGCGAACAGGCTCACGTACAGCGCGCCCTCCACCTGGAACAGGCCGTCCATGTTGCCGGAGCGCATGAGCTCGAAGGCCTTCTCGTCGTCGATGGGGATGTCCTCGGGCTTGAGGTCGATGCCGTAGCGCTCCTTGACGTTGCGACACGCGCGCGACAGCACGCCCAGCGTGCGCAGGCCGAGGAAGTCCATCTTCAGCAGGCCCAGATCGGGCGTGTAATGGCCGTCGTACTGGGTGATGATGCCGCCGCCCTTGGTGTCGCGCTTGACGGGCACGTGGTCGTCCATGGGATCGCGGCAGATGATGGTGGCGCAGGCGTGCACGCCCTCGCCGCGCACGAAACCCTCGATGGATTTCGCGGCGTCGATGACGGCCTTCACATCCTCCTCGGTGTCGTAGGCCTTCTTCAGGTCGGGGTTCTTCTCCAGCGCGGCGTCGATCGTGATGCCCAGCTCGTCGCCGATCATCTTGCAGATGCGGTCGCCCACCCCGTAGGGATAGTCCAGCACGCGGGCCGAGTCGCGCACGGCGTTTTTGGCCTGCAGCGTGCCGAAGGTGATCACCTGGGAGACGTGATCCTCGCCGTAGACGTCCTTGATGTGGTTGATGACTTCTTCGCGGCGGCCCTGCTCGAAGTCGACGTCGATATCGGGCATCTCCACGCGCTCGGGCGACAGGAAGCGCTCGAACAGCAGGCCGTTCTCCAGCGGCTCCAGGTCGGTGATCTTCATGGCGTACGCCACGATGGAGCCTGCCGCCGATCCGCGGCCAGGCCCCACGCCGATGCCCTGGCTGCGCGCCCATTCGATGTACTCCTGCACGATCAGGAAGTACGCCGGGAAGCCCTGCTGGATGATGACGCTCATCTCGTATTCGGCGCGCTCGGCCGCCTCCTTGGGCACGGGGTCGCCGTAGCGCTCGATCATGCCCTCGTTCACGCGCTTGCGGAACCAGCTCTCCTCCGTCTCGCCCTCGGGCAGGGGGAAGCGCGGCAGGATCGAGTCGCGCTCCAAAACCACGTTGCACTTCTCCGCCAAGCGCACGGTCTCGTCGCACGCCTCGGGGAAGTCGCGCAGCGCCTCGCGCATCTCCTCCTCGGTCTTCATGTAGAACTGGTCGTTCTCGAAGCGCATGCGGTTGGTGTCGTTCACGGCGGAGCCGGTGCCGATGCACAGCATGATGTCCTGCGCGCGGGCGTCCTCCCGCGTGAGGTAGTGGAAGTCGTTGGTGGCGATGGTCTTCAGGCCGGCGGCGCGCGCCACCTCGGTGAGCTGGCGGTTCAGCTCGGTCTGCGTGAGGCCGCCGTCGGTGCGGATGCCCTGGTTCTGCAGCTCGATGTAGAAGTCGCCCTCGTCGAAGCAGCTCGCGAAGCGCTGCGCCCACGCCACCGCGTCGTCGAACTGGCGGTTGTCGAGCAGCTTCGGGATGATGCCCGCGATGCAGGCCGACGAGCCGATGATGCCGTGGCCGTACTTCTGCAGCATGCTGAAGGTGGTGCGCGGCTTGTAGTAGAAGTTGTCCACGTGCGACTGGCTGACCAGCTTCACCAGGTTGTGGTAGCCCTCGTTCGTCTTGGCCAAAAGCAGCAGGTGGTACAGGCGCGGCTTGTGGTCCTTCTTCAGCTCCTCGTCGGTGGTGAAGTACACCTCGCAGCCGAAGATGGGCTTCACGCGCTTGCCCGTCTCCTTCTCCACCGCGTCGCACGCGTCGGAAAGCTCCGGCACGCCCGACATCACGCCGTGGTCGGTGATGGCGATGGCAGGCATGTCCAGCTCGGCCGCGCGGCGCACCATGTCCTTGATGTGGGTGGCGCCGTCCAGAAGGGAATACTCGGTATGGTTATGCAGGTGCACGAAAGCCATGGGATGCCCCCTACCCTGTTTCGATGTGCTCGCTCTAAGTACGCCGTGGGTTCGAATCTGCTGCGTTTGACGCGTCGTTGTTTCGGTTGCCATCATAGCAGCAAGATCCAAGTTTTGCATGGCTAACACAGCGAACAAATGATGGATTTTTCGAACACGCAGCTCGACGAGAGAAGGGAGGGGGCGAATCGCCCGCGACAAAAGCGATATGAATGGAACCCGAAGCGATCCCGCCCTCGCATAGAAAGCCCCGCCGCAACTACCGCCCCGAGAAGAGATCGGCAGCGCGGCGGGGCAAGGAAGGATTCGGGGCGAACGCGAGCCGCTTACGCCTCGTAGATGACCTTGCCGTCGACCACGGTCATGACGCACTTGATCGTGCCGATCTGCTCGGGATCGATCTCGAAGATGTCCTTGTCGATGACGCACAGGTCGGCCACTTTGTTGATCTCGATGGAGCCGCGCCACGTCTCGGCATGCTCCTGCCAAGCGCCGCCCATGGTGAACTCGCGGAGCGCCTCGGTCACCGAGATGCCCAGGTCGGGACGGTACTGCTTGCCCGTGATGTGCGAGCGGCGCGTGACGGCCGCCTGCACGCCGGCAGTCCAGGTGCCAAAGGGGCCGCCGATGGAGTCGGAACCGTTGGCCAGGTGCACGCCCAGGTCCATGAGATCGCGCTGGGCCATGAACAGATCGGCGCGCTCGGCGCCCACGCGATCAGCCGTCACCTCGAAGGCGAAATCCTCCAGACCGGTCTGCACCGAGATGCCGATGCCGTTCTCGGCGGCACGCGCCAGATCCTCGCGGTCGCCCAGGCCGTCGGAATGGATCAGGTAGTGGCGCACGTCGGGGCGCGGGTTCTCGTGCTGCGCCTCGATGTAGGCGTCGGTCACCACCTGGGCGGCCTTGTTGCCGATGGCGTGGATGCCGATCTGCCAGCCGCGATCGTGCGCCAGCTTCACGCAGCGCTTGATCTCGGCCTCCTGCTCCTCGTCGGTGGCGTCCGGACCGCAGAACGTGGAGCGACCATGGCAGCCGGGACGGTCGGCGTAGTCGTCCTTCATCCACGCGGTGTAGCCCATATGCACGCCGTCGCAGAACATCTTGAGCATGTTCATGGTCACCCAGTGATCGTCGTTGTACACGGGGAACTCGAAGGTGTCCAGGCATTCCTTGATGAGCTCGTAGGACTGCACGCCGTTCTTGCCTGGATAAAAGCCGATGTTCACGCGCGCCGTCAGCTTGCCCTCGTTGAGCAGCTCCTCGTAGGCCTTGAGCGAGAGCTCGCCGGAGGCGCCGATCTCCCGCGTGGTGTTGGCAGGACCGCAGGTGCAGTCGGTGTAGGAGGTGTAGCCCATGGAGTTCATGAACTTCTGGCCGGCGATGAGGTTCTCCTTCAGCTCCGCCACCGTGGCGCGCGGCATGCCGGTGAACACCAGCTGCAGGGCGCTCGCCTCGATCATGAGGCCAGTCGGCTCGCCTGCCTCGTTGCGGATGATCTCGCCGCCCTGCGGGTTGGGCGTGCTGGCGTCGATGCCGGCGAGCTCGAGCGCACGGCTGTTGGCGACGCAGGTGTGGCCGTCCCACATGATGATGACGACGGGGTTGTCCGGGCAGGCATCGTCGATATCCCAACGCGTGATGCGGCGGCCCTCGGCGGCAAGCTCCTCGAGCTGCTCGTCATCGCAGCCGGCGCCGCGCACCCACATGCCCAGGCCGACTTTCTCGGCCTGCGCCCGCAGCACCTCGCGCAGCTTCGCCAGCGTGGGCGCCGCGCCGCGGCTGCAATCGCAGGTATTGCGCATGTTGTCGCTGTAGTCGCAGATGTGGACGTGCGCATCGTGGATGCCGGGCAGCATCACCTTGCCATCCAGGTCCACCACCTTGGTGCCTTCCCCGGCATAGCCCTTGATGCGCTCGGTGTCGCCGCGGTCGATGATGTAGCCGTTCTTGACGGCGATCGCCTGGACGAACGTGTCCTTGGCATCGAGCGTGGCGATCTTGCCGTTCACGAAAATGGTGTCCGCTACCGTCATAGCTGAACTTCCTTTCTACCTGCGGAAGGGATCCCCTTCCGCGCCACCCGCCCCGACGCGGGCCTGTTCCTGTGGAAACAGCGGAAAGGACGGCCCTTCCCGCCAATCATAGTCTTATTCGCGCTTCCTATCCCCCAGCGAGGAGAGGATGACCGCGCCTAGGATCACGAAGATGCCGAAGACCACGAACCCGGTGAGCGCGTCGCCCAGCGCGAGGAATCCCGAGAACGCCGCCGCCGGAAGCTCCAGCGCCGTGAGCATGGCCACGGTGCCGCCGTCGAGCTGCCGTCCGGCGAACGACAGGCACATCACGGGGATGAGCAGCGTCAGGCAGCCCATCACCACGCCGCACGGGATGAACGCCAGCGGGTTCGCCGCCATGTCGGCATATGTGCCGGGATACAGGATGCTCGAAAGGGCAACGCCGGACAGGCTGATGATGAACGAGCGCGTGATGGGATGCGTGTCGGTCGCCACGCGGCCGTTGAAGTAGAGGAACACCGCATAGCACACCGCGCACGCGCCGCCCACGGCGATGCCCAGCATATTCAGGCCGCCGCCCGCCCCCGACATCATCTCGTCGGCGATGCCGCTGCCGAAGATGGTGCCGAACACGATGAGCAGCGAGCTGATGACGGCCATCTTCTTCGGCGCCACACGTTCGACGACGCATTGGATGACCACGGCGATCCACACGTACTGGAACTGCATCGCAACGGCCTGCCCCACGGTGAGCATGCTGATGGCGGTGTAGTAGCAGATGGCCGAACCCGGCTGGAACAGACCAACGATCAGCAGCTTCACGGTGTCCTTCGCCGACGGGAAGTCGTGGTAGCGGATGACCACCGGCACCGCTAGGATGATCGCCGAAGCGATGAACTGCACCACGGTGATGTTGCCCACGGAAAGCCCCTGTGCTGCGAACAGCTGGCTCACCGTTCCCGCCAAGCCGTACGAGATGCCCGCCACTGCCGCGCAAATCGACGCGACGACCACGGCGTTGCCCTTACCTGCCATCGATCAACCTCTCCGTCTCCAAGCGGCCGGGATGAAGCTCCCGGCCGACGACCCCATTCCTCTTACGCCTCGGGCGCGGGAGCCTTCGCAGGATCGAAGCCGCTGATTGCGGTGGCGATCTTGAAGGCCAGCGGCAGCGTGATGGCCTCCAGCACGAAGCCCAGGATCAGCAGGACGGGATACACCATCGTCCACGTGCCCATGAAGCCTTCCCAACCCAGGTTCTGGATGTTGCTGATGTAGCAGGCGAGGAAGCTGACGCAGGTGATCATGACCACGGCGAGCACCGCGACGCTGACGATGTGGCGCAGGAGGCCGCCTTTCAGCTTCAGGGCATCTGCCAGCTTGTTTCCCCAGTTAAGGGCGGGAATCCAGTCGCCGATGAACATGCCGATGAAGAAGCTGTCGATGAACGACACGAACCAGCTGAGCGGCGTGAGGATGGGCAGCGCCTCGTTGCCGGGCAGATTCTGCACCGTGAAGAGGACGTACGTCGCAAGCAGCGCGCACATCAGGATGTTCATGATGCAGTTGACCCAACGGCCGAACCAAACCGGACCCTTCATAAGAACCCCTTTCCTGCCGCTCCGACGCGGCCACAGTAACGCTTTGAAAAGCGTTTCCCCTGTTCGCAGGCTCATTTCTACGGAGCCTGACCCTACGAGCAGATTAAAGGGGCGCCGTATTCGCATTCAAGGGAAGGGCAGGACACACTTTCTGCCTATTGCTCCGACTCCCGGTAGGGAAACTTCCCGATTTAAGCAGGTGATGAGTAGGAAACTACTCATCATTCTCACTAGACGTTCAAGCGGGGAAATAATATTCTCGTATGGTGGATGGGAGACGAGCCAATCGCAGCATCCCCTGCGGCAATCCCGTCCCACGCCGAACGCAAGCAGCCGCGCTGAGCTGCAACCATGCATTTCGATCCATCGAAGGGGAGTCGATGAGTCTTTTGTCCGATCAGCAATGGGAGCTCTTCTACGAGGCGGTCCAACGCTTCCTCGGCGCGGAAACCATCGAGCGCTTCGCGCAGGAGTCCCTCGGCGGATTCGCGGCGCTCGTCCCCGCGCGGCAATACATGCTCTTCACCTTCAAAGGCTATGCATCCGATCGCATCGAATACGACCAAGCCTACACCTACGGCACGGCTGTGCACTACATGGACAGATTCCTGAACGGGGGATACACCGAGGAAGACCGCATCTTCAGCCGCATGAGCCTCAAGATCGGCGACTGCGCCTATCGCGACTCGGACATCATCGACGAGGAAACGCTCGTCAACCTGCGCATGTACAAGGAGATCTACGCGAAAGACGGCGTTCATTACGGCATGCGCATCAACATGGCGGCAGGCAACAAGCTCGTGGGATCCTACAGCATATTCCGACCGCGCGAGGACGGCGACTTCTCGGAGCTGGAACTGGAGATCTGCAAGCGCCTTGCCCCGCTGCTCTCGCTGAGGTTCAACCAGATCAGGGAATCGCAGCTGGCGCGCGCCGAAAGCGAAGGGACGGGACTGTCGCGCCTGGAAGCCATGGACCACTACGGCCTGACCGCGCGCGAATACCAGGTGGCCGAGCTGGTGGCGAAGGGCTGCTCGGATGACGAGGTCGCCGAGACGCTGAGCATCACCTCGTCGACCGCGCGCAAGCACCTCTACAACGCCTACGCCAAACTCGCCGTCAACAAGCGCTCGCAGCTGGAATCGCTGTTCGGGATCCGGTAAAACCGCGAAAGCCCGCTCCCGCGCTTTCGCCCGAAGCGCCCGGGGCAATTCGACAAGCACGGCATAGTTGTCGGTTTTCTTTGAACGGATTGTTGAATATACTGGTAGGACACGCTTTTTCGCCGGCCGCCCGAGCTCTGCCCGGCGGATGGCGAACAAGCGGGGCGGGCAAGCAGGATGACCGAGCGAGGGAGCAGCGCAGCCAGCGTTTTGGAAATGATTCAGGCCGACCACGACAACGCATCCGTCCGCGACGATACGACCGAGTCCGCCCGCACCCTTCACGTGGGCATCGACGTGGGCTCCACCACCACGAAATCCTGCGTCATCGGCCCCGCTTCGGGCGAGGTCCTCTTCAGCAGCTACCGCCGCCATAACGCGCGCCAGGCGGAAAGCGTCCGCTCCGTGCTGCACGACATCGCCTCGGCATTGCCCCATCGCCGTTTCCGACTGGCCGTATGCGGATCCGGCGGCGAAGCCGTGGCCCGCATGCTGGGCGTGCCCTACGTCCAGGAGGTGGTCGCGAACGCCATCGCTGTGCGCGACTTGCATCCGCAGACCCGTTGCGCCATCGAGTTGGGCGGGCAGGATGCCAAGATGGTGTTCTTCAACGCCGACGAAGCCGATGGCAAGCCCGGCGTCGCCGATATGCGCATGAACGGCAGCTGCGCGGGCGGCACCGGCGCGTTCATCGACGAGATCGCCTCGCTTCTGAAGGTGCCGGTGGAGGAGTTCGACGCCCTCGCCGCGCGGGGCGCCACCGTCTACGAGATCTCCGGACGCTGCGGCGTCTACGCCAAAACCGACATCCAGCCCCTGCTCAACCAAGGGGCGTCCAAGGCCGACCTCGCGCTTTCCGCCTTCCACGCCATCGCCAAGCAGACGCTGGGCGGCCTCGCGCAGGGTCTGGACGTGATCCCGCCCGTCATCTTCGAAGGCGGGCCGCTCACGTTCAACCCCACGCTCGTGCGCGTGTTCTGCGAACGTTTGGAGCTCGGCGACGGCCAGGCCATCCGCCCGGAACACCCCGAGACCATCGTGGCGCGGGGCACCGCCCTCTCGCTTGCCGAGCTGTTCTCGCAGGAAGACGCCTTCATCGACATCGACGGCATCGACGAGCTCCTGTCGGGCGATGCGACCTGCGACGCCCTCCAAGAGGACGCGCCTCCCCTGTTCCCCGCACCCGAGGACCTCGCCGCCTTCAGGGCGCGCCACGCGGCAGCCCCCGAGCCTCCGCGCGAATCCGCCGCCCGCAACGGCAAGCTGCGCGTGTACCTGGGCATCGACTCGGGCAGCACCACCACGAAGTTCGCGCTCATCGACGAGGACGAGAACCTCATCGACTACCACTACGCCGGGAACGAAGGCGCGCCGCTCGACGTGGCGCGCGACGCCTTCATCCGCCTGCGCGACCGCTACCGCGCCGCCGGCGTGGAGATCGAAATCGTCGCCTGCGGCACCACCGGCTACGGCGAGAGCCTGTTCGCCCGCGCCTTCCACGCCGACTGCCATGCCGTCGAGACGGTCGCCCACACCGCCGCCGCCACCAAGTTCGTCCCCGACGCCACGTTCATCTTGGACATCGGCGGGCAGGACATGAAGGCCATCTGGCTGGACGACGGCGTCATCACCGACATCATGGTGAACGAGGCCTGCTCCAGCGGCTGCGGGTCGTTTTTGGAGGGCTTCGCGGCGTCGCTGGGCATTCCGGTGTCCGGCATCGCCGATGCCGCCATCCGATCGCAATCCCCCGCCGTGCTGGGAAGCCGCTGCACGGTGTTCATGAACAGCAGCATCGTGTCCGAGCAGCGCAGGGGCAAGACCCCCGACGACATCATGGCCGGCCTCGCGCGCTCCATCATCGAGAACGTGTTCACCAAGGTGATCCGCATCGCCAACACCGATTCGCTGGGGGATCGTATCGTGGTGCAGGGCGGCACGTTCAAAAACGACGCAGTGCTGCGCTCTTTGGAGCTCTACCTCGGCAAGCAGGTCGATCGGGCTCCCTACCCGGGCATCATGGGCGCGATCGGCGCCGCGCTCATCGCCAAGCGCAAGACGGCCGACGATGACGATTTCATCGCGTCGTCGTTCATCGGGCTCGACGCGATGGATTCCTTCTCGTACACGCGCGTCTCCAACAGCCCCTGCCCGTTCTGCGGCAACCACTGCAACCGCACCCTCATCCGCTTCTCGGACGGATCGGCCTACGTGACGGGCAATCGCTGCGAACGCGGCGAGGTGGTGGGCGACCCCCGCGACGAGGAGGTGCGCCGGCAGCTGCGCGACATCAAGGAAAACGCCCATGCTGTGCCGGACCTGTTCGACTACCGCCAGAAGCTCCTGTTCGAGGAGACCCCCGTGCCCGCGCTCGCGCCCATGCGCGGCGAGACCATCGGGCTGCCCTGCGTCCTGGCCCTCTGGGACAACCTCCCGTTCTGGCGCACGCTGCTGCTGTCGCTGGGATTCCCCGTGCACGTCTCGGGCCCCTCCACGCACAAGCTCTACGAGCGGGGGCTGCCCAACGTGCCGTCGGACACCGTGTGCTTCCCCGCCAAGCTGGTGCACGGGCACCTGCGCGATCTCGCCGACGCGAAGGTCGACCGCATCCTCATGCCCATCGTCACCACGGTCCCCACCGAGAACGTGCAGGACACCAGCCTGTGGATGTGCGCCGTCGTCAAGGGCTACCCGTTGGTGGTGCGCAATTCCGACAACCCGGAAACGCGCTTCGGCATCCCCTTCGACGCGCCGCTGTTCCACTGGTATTCGGACAAAGACCGCAACCGCCAGCTCACCGCTTTTTTGCATGAGCGGTTCGGGATCGGCGAGGCCGTCGCCCTGCGGGCCATCGCCGCGGCTGACGACGCCCAGGAATCCTTCCGCGTACGCCTCGTCCAACGCGGCAAGGAGGTTATCGACCAGGCACGGGATGCGGGGGGCTATGCCGTGGTGCTGGCTTCGCGCCCCTACCATAACGATCCCTTGGTGAACCACGGGTTGCCCCGGCTGTTCGCCAGCATGGGCATACCCGTCCTCCCGCCCGATGCCGTGCCCGGCGCGACCGAGGTTGACCTCTCCCGCAGCAGGCTGGACATCGTCAACAACTTCCACGCGCGTATGCTCGGCTGCGCCGTCCTTGCCGCCGGCGATCCCGCGCTCGAGTTCGTCCAGCTGGTCAGCTTCGGATGCGGGCACGACGCCTACCTGTCCGACGAGATCGTGCGGCTCATGCACGAGGCGTCCAACGGCGCGAAAACGCCCCTGATCCTGAAGGTCGACGAAAGCGACGCCACCGGGCCGCTGCGCATCCGCATCCGCTCCTTCGTGGAAACCGTCAACGAGCGCCGCGCGGCCCACAGCCGGACCTTCGAGCCGTCGTCGGGGCGGATGCTGCCCGACCCCTATCCGGTGAAGTTCGTCAAAGCTGATCGCCGCGAGAAGGTCATCCTCGTCCCGAACACCTCCCACGCGTTCGCGCGGCTGATGTCCGCGACGTTCTGCCGCCAAGGCGTGCGTGCTGAAGCGCTCGAGGTGGGCGGCGAGGAGGCCATCCGGCTCGGCAAGAAGTACGTCCACAACGACATCTGCTTCCCTGCCCAGATGACCGTCGGGGAATCGCTCGCCGCGCTGATAAGCGGGAAATACGATGACAAGGATGTGGCCGTCGCCACCGGCAAGTACATCGGGGACTGCCGCCTGACGCACTACGCCGCGCTCCTGCGCAAGGCGCTCGACGATGCCGGCTTCCCGCACGTGCCCATCGTCACCAACGATGACGTCGATTCCCACGATATCCATCCGGGCTTCAAGATGAACACCGCCGCTGCCATCCGAACGGCGGTGGGGCTGCCGATGATCGACGCATTGGAAGCGCTGCTGCGCCGCATCCGCCCCTATGAGATCGAGAAGGGCGCGACGGACGAAGCCTTCGACGAGGCCCTGGATGTCACGATGGACGGCCTTCAGAGAAACGGCGTCCGCGGCGCCATCGCGGGGTTCAAGCGTGCCATCGACATCATGAAAGAGTTGCGCTACGACCGCTCCGAGCCGCGCCCCACCGTCCTGATCGTCGGGGAGTACCTGCTGAACTTCCACCCCGGCGCGAACCGGCATGTGGAAGACTACCTGGAACGCAACGGTCTGGAAGTCATCGAGGCGCGGATGACCGACGTGATCCGCAAGACGTATTTCTACAAGAACGCCCAGGCGAAGGAGTTCCATGTGGACATCCCCAAGCCCGAGGCGGCGTGGAACGCCATCGCGAACAAGGTGTTCGACATGGCGCACGACATCGTCGACCGCATCGGAAAGGCGCATCCGCTCTACGAGCCCCCCTGCCGCATGCCCGACCTCGTGCGCGACAGCGACCCCATCATCCACCACACCTTCGATGCCGGCGAGGGCGTGCTGATCCCCGCCGAGATCATCCATCACGCCAAGCGCGGGTGCCGGGCCTTCGTCATCCTGCAGCCGTTCGGCTGCCTTCCTAACCACGTGGTGGGCCGCGGCATCGCCAAGAAGCTCAAGGAGCTGTTCCCCAGCGCGCAGATCCTGCCGCTGGACTACGACCCCGACGTCAGCTTCGCCAACATCGAGAACCGCCTCCAGATGCTCATCATGAATGCGAGGAAGTCGCAAGCGTAGCCGTTCGCTTGGAACAGATGGCAGGACAGGGGCCGGTTCTGCGTTTTTTCCAATGGCGGAACGCGAAACCAACCCCTGCTTCCCCTGCTCCACCCCCCCGCTGTTCCATCCCAGGCCCTACTCAGGGCATGAAAAAGCCCCGGCAGGAACCGGGGCTTTTCTTTCGATATGGTTCCCATCCCAGCGGGTGGGCAGGACACCGATCACGATGCCCGACGGAAGCGGTCCTAGCGGGATTCGCCCACTTGGATCTGGAGCTCGTACCAAGATTTCTTGGCGAGCGAGGTCTCCAGCACCGCCGCGTCCGTCTCGGAAGTGGAAGACTGCAGCTTCTCGATCTGCTTGTTCAGATCGTTCAGCTTACGCTGCGCATCCTGCACATCGATCTCCTTGACATTCCTGCCCATGCGAGCCAAGACCAGCAGCTGGTCGCCCGTCATCTGGGCAAAGCCGCCGTTGGTCACGAACTCCAGCTTCTCGTGCCCTTCGGGGTCGAGATGCAGGGTCAGGATGCCCGGCTTGGTGGTGGTGACCATCATCTGATGGCCGGCCAGCACACCGTAGCTGCCTTCGCTGCCGGGGATTTCGGCGTAGTCGATCTCGCCCGAGAACAGCTCGCGCGTGGGAATGGCAACCGTGCAGCGGAATTTAGGCATTCGCTTCTTCCTTCTTCATCTGCTCGTATGCCTCGTACACGTCGTCGATGGAGCCCTTCATGCGGAAGCACTGCTCGGGGATGTCGTCGCACTCGCCGTCGAGGATGGCGGCGAAGGAGCGGACGGTGTCCTCCATCTTCACGTACTTGCCGGGCAGGCCGGTGAACTGCGTCGCCACGTGGAAGCACTGGCCGAAGAACTGCTGCGCCTTGCGGGCACGGTTAACGGTCAGCTTCTGCTCCTCGGACAGCTCGTCCATACCCAAGATGGCGATGATGTCCTGCAGGTCCTTGTAGTTCTGCAGCAGCTCCTGGATGCCGGTGGCCACGCGGTAGTGCTCCTCGCCCACGATGGCGGGCTCGAGAGCGCGGGAGGTGGACTCCAGCGGGTCGACGGCGGGGTAGATGCCCAGCTCGGCGATGGAGCGGGACAGAACCGTCTTCGCGTCCAAGTGCGTGAACGTCGTGGCTGGCGCGGGGTCGGTCAGGTCGTCGGCGGGCACGTAGACGGCCTGCACCGACGTGATCGAACCGGAAGCCGTGGACGTGATGCGCTCCTGCAGGTCGCCCATCTCGGTGGCCAGCGTCGGCTGGTAACCCACAGCGGAAGGCATGCGGCCCAGCAGTGCGGACACCTCGGAGCCGGCCTGCGTGAAGCGGAAGATGTTGTCCATGAACAGCAGCACGTCCTGGCCCTGATCGCGGAAGTACTCGGCCTCGGTCAGACCGGCCAAGCCGACGCGCAGACGCGCTCCCGGAGGCTCGTTCATCTGGCCGTAGACCAGGCAGGTCTTCTCGATAACGCCGGACTCGCTCATCTCCAGGTACAGGTCGGTGCCCTCGCGGGTGCGCTCGCCGACGCCGGTGAACACGGAAGTGCCGCCGTGCTCCTGCGCCAGGTTGTTGATGAGCTCCTGGATGATAACGGTCTTGCCGACGCCGGCGCCGCCGAACAGGCCCGTCTTGCCGCCCTTGATGAAGGGCTCGATCAGGTCAATGGCCTTGATGCCGGTCTCGAAGATCTCGGTGGTGGTGGACAGCTCTTCGAACTCGGGAGCCGGGCGATGGATGGGCATGTAACCCTTCACATCGGGCATCGGCTTCTCGTCGACGGGCTCGCCCATGACGTTCCAAATGCGGCCCAGGGTCTCGGGACCCACGGGCATCATGATGGGATGGCCGGTGTCCACGGCCTCCAGGCCGCGGATCAGGCCGTCGGTGGAGCTCATGGCGACGGAGCGCACCAGGTTGCCGGGAAGCTGGGTCTCAACCTCCAGCACCAGGTGGATCTCGCCGGCCAGGGTCTCGGCGTCGACCGTCAGGGCGTTGTAGATCGCCGGCATCTGGTCCGGCGGAAACTCAACGTCCACGACCGGGCCGACGATACGCACGATGCGACCGGACGCGCCTTTGCTGGCCTCGAGCTCCTCTCTGGTAATCAATTGCTCACTCATTTATTCCTCCAAAGCCGCTGCGCCACCGACGATCTCGGAGATCTCCGTCGTGATGGCACCCTGACGGACACGGTTGTACAGTCTGGTCAACGTTTCGACCATTTCGTTGGCGTTGTCGGTCGCCGACTTCATAGCCGTGCGGCGCGCGCCTTGCTCGGCTGCCGCAGAGTCGATAAGGGCGTAGTAGAACGTGTTGCGCAGGTACGCCTTCATCATCTCGTACAGAACCTTCGTGGGTTCGGGCTCGAACTCGATGTCGCCGGGGAGGACTTCCTCCTCCTTGTCGACGAACTTCTCGAAGACGTCCTCCTCCTCCTTCGGCGTGAGGCCCAGCACCTCGGCGTAGGGCTTCAAGTCGACCGGCAGGACCTGCTGCTCGATGAGCACCTGCTCGGCGCCGTTCTTCGCATGGTTGAAGATGAGGATGACCTCGTCGTTGCGACCATAGCGATAGCCGTCGCCCACGTATTGGGAGATCTCGGCCGCCTCTTCGTAGGTCGGATCGGCCGACAGGTCGCGGAACTCGAAGACCGGCTTCATGTTGCGGTAGTTGAAGTAGCTGATCGCCTTCTTGCCGCAAGCGATGACCTCGACTTCGATTCCCTGACGCTGCTTCTCCTTGATGAGCTTTTCCGCATGACGCAGCACGTTGCTGTTGAAGCCGCCCGCCAAGCCGCGGTCGGAGGTGACGACGATCACCACCGTGCGTTTGATCTCGGCGTGCTTCACCAGCGTGGGTTCGTCATCGAGCGTTGCATACTTAGCGGTGTTGATAAGCATGTCGGAGATGATGTTCGCCCAAGGCAGCGCATTCACCGCACGGTCGGTGGCGCGGCGGATCTTGGCCGCCGCAACCATCTCCATCGTGCGCGTGATCTGCTTCGTCGAGCTGACCGAGTTAATGCGCCTTTCTATGTCGTGAAGGTTGGGCATACGCTACCTACCTTACGCCGTGGGTGCGAACTGGGTCTTGAACGATTCGATGGCGCCGTTGAGGGCGGCCTTCGTCTCGTCGGTGAACTTCTGCTCATCCTCGACGCTCTTGACGATGTCCGCATGGGAGGCATGCAGGTAGTCCAGCAGCTCGCCGCGGAAGCGGGTCACGTCGGACACCGGGATGTCGTCCATGTAGCCCTGGCCGGCCGCATAGATGGCGATGGCCTGATCGTAGAACGGCATCGGCACGTAGCGACCCTGCTTCAGAAGCTCGGTCATGTGGGCACCGCGGTTCAGCTGATCCTGCGTGGCCTTGTCCAAGTCGCTGCCGAACTGGGTGAACGCCTGCATCTCGCGGTAAGCCGCAAGGTCGAGGCGCAGCGTGCCGGCAACCGACTTCATGGCCTTGGTCTGCGCGGAGCCGCCGACTCGCGACACCGAGATGCCGACGTCGACAGCGGGGCGCTGGCCCTGGAAGAACAGGTCGGTCTGCAGGAAGATCTGACCGTCGGTGATGGAGATCACGTTGGTCGGGATGTAGGCGGACACGTCGCCGGCCTGGGTCTCGAT
>URRZ01000039.1 GCA_900550385.1 uncultured Coriobacteriaceae bacterium
TTCACGCAGTTCGCGCGGCCTTCCTTGAGCAGGCGGCCGGCGTTGCGCACGGCGTCGGGCACGCTGACCTCGTAGGACAAGAACGGCATGTCGCAGACGATCAGGGCGTTCTTGGCGCCGCGGGCGACGGCGGCGCTGTGGTGGATCATGTCCTCCACGGTCACGGACAGGGTGTCCTCGTAACCGAGCACCACGTTGCCCAGCGAGTCGCCGATGAGGATGCCGTCGATGCCGGCCTCATCCTCGAGCTTTGCGGTGGAATAGTCGTAGGCCGTGAGCATGGCGAGCTTGCGGCCCTCGGCCTTGGCCTGGGCGAACGTTGCCACGGTGTTCTTCATGGGTCTTTCTCCTTCGCTTTACCTGCGGGTTTGTGCTGATTCCAGCAGATTCCTCATCGGAGCGTGATCACGCTCGGGGTGACGCCGCGCGGCCAGTTCGCAAACGGAAAGCGACAGCGTGGCGTAGGTTTCGCGCGCCTGCCCGTCCAATGCGGCCAGATGCTTGCGCACCGTTTCGATGTCGTTGCGCTCGATGGGGCCGGACAGGGCGTTTTGCGGGCCTTTTTGCGCGATGGCGGCGCAATTGCCGGTGAACAGCGGGCCGGCTGCCTGTAGGGCTTGCTCGGGCGTGAACCCGCAACCTTCCAGGATGCCCAGCCCCTCGGAGGCAAGGCCGCACACCAGATTGCTCAGGAACACCGCCGCGGCGTGGTAGCGCACCTTCGCGTCGGCCGCGATGGTGCAGTGCGGATTGCCCGCCGCATCCAGCAGCGCGCCCGCCGCATCGACCGCGGCCTGGTCGCCTTCAAGCGTGAAGAACATGCCGGCAAGGCGATCGGGCGCATCGGCGCCGGTCGGGACGTCGGGCACGGCGCACAGCGGGTGAACGCTCGCGCAGGCTGCCCCGGCTTTTCGGCATGCGTCGAGCTCTCCGGAGGCCAGCGCGCCGCTTGCGTGGCACACCAGTTTCCCGGAAAGACCGCCTGCCTGCGTGCTCGTCGCGGCATCGGCCAGCTGGCCTGCCGTTTCGGCGATGGCGCCATCGGGCACGGTTATGAAGATGAGGTCCGTGGAATCAAGAAGCGCTTGCAGCGAGGAAAAGGAAACGGAATGCGTGCACTGCGATGCCCAAAGCGCCGCCTTTTGCGTGCGGCTTGCATAACCTGAGACTTTCGAACCGTATTCGAACAGATGCGTTCCCAGGGCGAACCCGATTTTGCCGGCTCCCACGAACCCCACGCGCAAGCGCGCGTCACGTTCTGCGGGGCACGAACCAACCGATGCGGTCACGTCAGTGCCTTTCGTTTCTTTGCTGCGAGGCTGGATGCCTGGACTTGTTCCGGGTCACCCGCGCTCCTTTACGAGGGGGCAGTATACGCCGTGGCGAAGCGCCGATGCAAGCGTCATGGGCATTCGATTCCGAATCCAAATGAAAGGCACGCAAACGCATGAAGTTGGACTATAGTTTTGGTTGTATTCAACCGAGAATAGCTTGCCGAGGGCAAGCCCTCGGCGTAAGCGGGTAACGCGCGTGCTGCGTCTCGTCGTCGTCCGGGCGGTCCGGTGCCGGGCGGCGGGTTGCGTGCGCGCAACGCGCCGGCTTCGCGCTGAGCATCAGGAAAGAGGCGGTCATGAGGGACCATTCGCAACATATACAGTTGTCGCGCGAGGAAGCGGTCGCGGCAACGCTGGCGGCGCTGGACGCGCAGCCGGAGGGCTTCGGCTGGCGTGGGCGCGCGGCTGCCGCCGACCATGCGGGCAAGGTTGAGCGCAAGCTGGTGGAGCGCGTTTCCCTGTCGGAATCGGTGGGGCGCGTGCTGGCGTATGACGTATGCGCCGCGAACGATATGCCCAGCGCGCTTACGTGTGCCATGGACTCCATTGCGCTGCACTGGTCCGATTTTGCCGACCTGGCCGATGGCGAAGTGCCCGACACCAGCTCGTGGGTGCGCGGCCGGGATTGGCAGTTCGCCAACACCGGCGTTGCCATGCCGGAAGGGTTCGACACGGCCATCGTCATCGAGCATGCGCAGGTTTCCGCAGATGAGCAGCATGTGATCATCGACGCGGCGCCCTCGAAGCCCGGCGCGGGCACGCGTCCGGCGGG
Organism: uncultured Coriobacteriaceae bacterium; assembly: GCA_900550385.1. Lineage (GTDB taxonomy): Bacteria > Actinomycetota > Coriobacteriia > Coriobacteriales > Eggerthellaceae > Aphodovivens. Next base: position 2,107 of record URRZ01000039.1, read on the forward strand.
CAGCGCCATGCGCCGCGGCGACGTGCTGGGACGCGCCGGCCAGCTGATCACGCCCGATCTGGCGGCGCGTATGGGCTCGGGCAACAACGGGTCGGTGCCGGTGGTGCGCCGCCCGCGCGTGGCGTTCATCCCCACGGGCAACGAGTTGGTGGCTCCCGGCGTGCCGTTCGATCCCGACCGCGCCTCCTCCTTCGCGGCGCGCGGGCGCAACTTCGAGACGAACAGCGTGCTTGTGAAGGCGAAATGCGAGCAGTGGGGCGGGCGTTTCGTCCCGTTCGATATCGTTCCCGACCGCCGCGATGCCATCGAGGAAGCTATCGCGCAAGCCGTCGAGCAGGCCGACATCGTGGTGCTCAACGCGGGGTCGTCGAAGGGAAGCGATGACTGGTCTTGCGAGGTCATGGAGCAGATGGGGCAGATGATCTGCCATCAGACGAACCACGGCCCGGGGCATCATTCCAGTTTCGCCATCGTCGACGGCACGCCCATCGTGGGCATCTCGGGCCCCAGCGCCGGCGCCTCGTTCACGCTGAACTTCTATCTGCGCCCGCTCATGCGCGCATTCTCGGGCCTGGACCCCGAGGTGCCGCGTACGCCCATGGTGCTGGCCGAGGCGTTCCCGGCAGGCGGCCACGGCCCGAAGGGGCATGGGGGCCCGGTCCGCGGCGAGGACAGGCCCGCGGAGCATCCGGCGCACAAGCCCGGAGAGCCCGAGTTCTTCGGCATCAAGCTGTTGCGAGCCGAGCATGCCGAGGACGGCACGCTGCGCGCCTGGCCCGTGCCCGGGCGCCCCGGCAGCCCGGAGAGCTTCGAGGCTAACGCCTACTATATGCTGCCCAACGGTCCGGGCATCGAGGCCCCCAAGCCTGGCGACGTGATCTGGGCGGAGTGGAGGTAGCCCGAGCCGTTTGGAATTCGGTGCGCTTGCCTGCGAGCGGCGTCCGCGATGTCGTTTGACAACATCGCGGGCCTCCCACAGCGGCTAAGGCCGCATCGCCGTTTCGAAGGCGATGCGGCCTTTCGCATATGCTGCAAGATCCTCGAAACCACGGAACGCAATGATAGTTTTCGCAGGTAAAGCCTGTTAGAATATCGTTGTACGAAATTCGAGGCATTAATGAACAGACTCGTCGTCGCGGAGCATGCATTCAAACACGGCTTAAACGAGGAGAGCATACGGTACGCCTGGGAAAATCGAATGGCATCGCAACACCGAAAGGCTCCGTATGAAGACCAAGTCGTTGCTATCGGGCTTACGGAAGACGGAAGGGTTGTTGAGCTAGTTGGCTCCCAAAAACCTTCTGCGGTAGTGATTTACCACGCAATGGAGCCGCCAACGAAAAGAGTGCTGTTCGAACTTGGGCTATTGGCAAGGAGGCGGTAGGCATGGCAATGTCTGCGGATGAAATCAAAAAAGAATTCGGCATTACGCCTGAACAGCTTGACCAATGGGAGGCAGATGCCGCTGCCGGCATCTTGCATGGAGAACCTAGCGGGCCGGTTACGTACGGCCCTGGTCGCGCTCTTATGTTCGATGGGGAAATGAAGCAGGTGGGGTTTAAAGAACCGGTGAATAAAATCCTGCTCATCGACATCCGCGCAGCGCAGCTGGGAATGAAACGGTCGGAATATCTTCGCCATCTGGTAGATGAAGATTTGAAGCTCGCCGGCATCGCGTAGCGGTCAGCGTCGCGATGGGGCTGGGTTCCGTCTCTATCGAATCGCTGTCGCCTGAGGGTTCGCGGCCTGATGGGCGGGCTTGTTTGCTATCATAGCCAAGTAAACGGTCTAACCGCTTTCAGCGTGCGTGGAGCTGGGTTGCGCCGGCTTCCCCGGCGCGTCCGCAGATGCCGTCATTGTGTCGGCTTCCCCGGCGCGTCCGCAAGTGTCGCGATTGTGCTGGTGGCAGTCGGATGCGGGGTAGTCGTCGTTTTGCAGCGTAGCCGCTAACACGTGCGTTGGAATCGAAAGGAAAGAAACCAATGACCCAATACCTTACCGAGCGCGAGGTCCGCGGAATCGCGGAATACGCGCGCATCGGCCTTTCCGGGGAGGAGCTCTCCGAGATGACGGTCGATCTGAACAACATCATCGAAACGCTGCAGTCCATCAAGCAGCTGGACCTCGAGGGCGTGGAGCCTACGTTCCATCCCATCGGAAGCCTGTCCAACGTCATGCGCGAGGACGTGGAAACCGAATCGTTCACGCAGCAGGTTGCGCTTGAGAACGCGCCGAAGCAGCAGGACGGCAGCTTCTTGATCCCGTCCATCCTGGGCCAAGGGGGCGATGCGTAATGGCCATCTCCGATATGGGCATCGCGCAGATCCGCGAGGGTCTGGCATCCAAGCAGTTCACCGCCTGCGAGGTCGCGCAGGCAAGCCTCGACCGCATCGCGCAGGCCGATTCTCAGGTGCATGCGTTCCTGGAGGTCACCTCCGAGGCCGCCATGGCCGCCGCGCAGCGCGTTGATCAGGCAATCGCCGACGGCACGTTCGATACGCTCGGCCCGTTGGCTGGCGTGCCGGTGGCGTTCAAGGACAACATGAACATGACGGGCACGCACACCACCTGCTCCTCCCGCATGCTGGGAAACTACGTGTCCCCGTACACCGCAACGTGCGTGCAGCGCATCATCGACGCCGGCGGCGTGCCGCTGGGCAAGCTGAACATGGACGAGTTCGCGTTCGGTTCCACCACCGAGTCCTCCGCGTTCGGCCCCACGCGCAACCCGTGGGATCTGGGTCGTGTTCCGGGCGGCAGCTCGGGCGGCTCTGCGGCGGCGGTCGCCGCCGGCATGGCGTGCGTCACGCTGGGTTCCGACACGGGCGGCTCCATCCGCCAGCCTGCCAGCTTCTGCGGCATCGTGGGCGTCAAGCCCACCTACGGCACGGTCAGCCGTTACGGCGTCGTGGCCTTCGGCAGCTCGCTCGACCAGGTAGGCCCGTTCGCGCGCAGCGTCGAGGATGCCGCCGCCGCTATGGACGCCCTGTGCGGCCATGACCCCCTGGACTGCACGTCGCAGGACGTGAAGGCCGGCTTCCGCGCTGCATGCCAGCAGGATGTCGCGGGCATGCGCGTCGGCGTGGTACGCAGCTTCATGGACGCCAAGGGCCTGTCCTCCGAGGTTTCGGAGCGCGTGTCCGAGGCCGCTGCCAAGCTCGAGGCTGCCGGCGCCACCATCGTCGAGGTCGACCTGCCGCATATTGATGCCGCCATCAGCGCCTACTACGTGCTGGGCCCGTGCGAGGCGTTCTCCAACCTGGCCCGCTTCGACAGCGTGCGTTACGGCTACTGCGAGGAAGGCCACAAGGACCTGGGCAGCCAGTACGAGGCAAGCCGAGCCCATGGCTTCGGCGAAGAGGCGAAGCGCCGCATCATGCTGGGCAGCTACCTGCTTTCCGCCGGCGTGTACGAGCAGTACTACTATCCGGCCCAGCAGGTCCGCACGCTCATCACGCAGGACTACCGCAACGCCTACGAGCAGTGCGACGTCGTCTTGGCGCCCACGGCCCCGGCCACGGCGTTCAAGTTCGGCGAGATCGCCGATCCGGCAACCATGTACCTGTCCGACGTGTTCACCATCTCCATCAACATCGCCGGCAACGGCGGCATGAGCGTGCCGTGCGGCTTGGGCGCGCAAAGCGGCATGCCCGTGGGCGTGCAGCTGATTGCCCCGCAGTTCAAGGACGAGAACATGTTCCGCGCCGCCATGGCGCTCGAGGCCGCCTACGGCAAAGCCCCCGTGGCCCCGAACTTCGCCGACGGGAAGGTGGTTGAGTAATGCGTAAGCTTGAAGAGGTACTGCAGGATTGGGAGGCGGTCATCGGCTTGGAGATCCATGCCGAGCTGACCACGTTGAACACGAAGATGTTCTGCGGCTGCAAACTTGAGTTCGGCGCCGACCCGAACACGCACACCTGCCCGGTGTGCCTGGGCCTTCCGGGCGCTCTGCCCGTGCCGAACAAGGCCGCTATTGAGTCCATCGTGCTTGCTGGTCTGGCCACGAACTGCGACATCGAGAAGCACAGCATGTTCTACCGCAAGAACTACATGTACCCCGACATGGCCAAGAACTTCCAGACTACGCAGGGTCCGGTGGCGTTCTGCATGCGCGGCCATCTTGATCTGGACGTCGACGGTCCGGCAGCTAAGGAGCGCGGTGATATCGCCGGCCTGAAGCCGGGCGAGACGTGCGAGAACGTCACCGTCACCGATTCCGGCTACACGGCGCACGTGGGCATCACGCGCATCCACATGGAGGAAGACGCCGGCAAGATGATCCATATCGGCGGTGACGAGGGCCGTATCGCGGGCGCCACGCATTCGCTGGTGGACTACAACCGCGCCGGCACGCCGCTTATCGAGTTGGTTACCGAGCCCGATCTGCGCACGCCCGAGGAGGCTCGTCTGTTCATGCAGAAGCTGCGTCAGATCTATCTGGCCATCGGCATCTCCGACTGCTCCATGGAGGAAGGTTCCATGCGCTGCGACGGCAACGTCAGCCTGCGTCGCCGCGGCTCCACGAAGCTGGGTGTGAAGACCGAGCTGAAGAACATGAACTCCTTCAAGAATCTGCACGACGGCTTGGCCTATGAGATCTGCCGTCAGGCCGAGGTTCTGGAAGAGGGCGGTCAGATCTACCAGGAAACCCGCCATTGGGACCCCACCATGAAGCACACCATCGTCATGCGCGTGAAGGAAACCGCTGACGACTACCGCCTGTTCCCCGAGCCCGACTTGGCACCCTACGACCTTTCCGATGAGTTCATCGAAGGCGTCCGCGCCAAGCTGCCCGAGCTGCCCGACCAGAAGGCCGCTCGCTTCGCCGATGAGTTCGGCCTGTCCGCCTACGATGCTCGCCACCTGGTCGATCATCGCGCTACGGCCGATTTCTTCGAGGCGTGCATGGGGGTTGCGGGCAAGGATGCCGCCAAGCTGGCGAAGCCCGTTGCCAACCTGGCCATCAACGACGTCACCGCATGGCTGAACGCCAGCGAGGATGCCGACCTTGCGCAAAGCCCGCTCACGCCCGCCCGTGCGGTGGAGCTGGTGAAGCTGCTCGCTGAGGACGCCATCTCGTCCAAGCAGGCCAAGCAGGTGTTTTCCGCCATCATGGACGAGGACAAGGATCCTTCGGTCATCGTCGAGGAGCGCGGTATGAAGCAGGTGTCGGACACCGGCGCCATCGAGGCCGTTGTGGATGCCATCATCGCGGCGAACCCCGACGAGGTCGCCCGCTACAAGGAAGGCAACACGAAGGTCATCGGGTTCTTCGTGGGCCAGTGCATGAAGGAGATGCGCGGCCAGGGCAATCCGAAGATCATCAACCAGCTGTTGGCGAAGAAGCTGGCAGAATAGCGCGATCGCAGCTTGCGGGTTGCGGTTAGCGACTTGTGGGCTGTGTAAACGGAAGCTGGTTGGTTGCGAAGGCGCGGTCTGTGGTCGAGTCAGGCAGCCAACGCAAACGCAATCGCAAACGTAAATGGGGAGCCGCTGAAAAGCGGCTCCCCGTGCGTTATAAGACGGACATGTGAGTGATTCGCGGCTCGCAGCGTGGAGCGCAAGCCGCTAGGTGCAGCCGCCCTTATCGCATCACCTTGGTCAGCACCTTCGCCAGCTTTTCCGGGTCGATGGGTTTGGAGACGTGGGCGTTCATGCCGCTGGCCAACGAACGTTTCACGTCCTCGGCGAACGCGTTCGCGCTGGTCGCCACGATGGGCACGTCGGCAGCATCGGCGCGGCCAAGGCTGCGGATGCGGTGCGCGGCGGTAAGCCCGTCCATGACCGGCATCATGACGTCCATCAAGACGATGTCGTAGCGCCCAACAGGGGATTGCTCGAACGCGTCCACCGCTTCCTGGCCGTTCATCGCCTTATCCACGGTGAATCCCATGTCGTCGAGCACGTATGCGATGATCTCCATGTTCAGCTCGTTGTCCTCGGCTACCAAGGCGCGCTTTCCAGTGAAATCGACCTGCTCGGCGTCTGCGCACGGCGACTTGTCAGCCGCATTGGCTATCGTCAGGGGGATCTCGAAATAAAACGTGCTGCCATGCCCCAGGCGGCTGTTCGCGCGGATGCGATCGCCCATCATGAGCACGATGCGGTTGCTGATGGCAAGCCCCAGGCCCGTGCCCTGTTGGCGGGCGTCCGTGGTGTTTACTTGCTCGAACTTGGCGAAGATGCGCTCGATGTCCTCCTCGGCGATGCCCACGCCCCGATCGGTGACGGCGAAATATACGCTTGCCGTTCGGGTGTTGCTCGCCTGGACGCCGACCCCTGTAGCCTGCGTGCCGGTATTAGCGGCCTCGCGGCTCGCTGGAGGCGCACCCGCCGCCTGTGCACCCGCCTCCGCGGCCTCACAGCCCGCCGGAAGCGCCCCCGCGGCTCCGGCCCCCGCAGCCCCGCGACCCGGCGCCAGCGCTCCCGCGCCGCCGATGGCAGCCCGCTCCTCGATGGTCACCGTGATGGTGCCGCCGTCATCGGAGTACTTCACGGCGTTGCCTACCAGGTTGATGAGCACTTGGCTCAGGCGCAGCGCGTCGCCCATGAACCAATCGTGCTGCGTTCGCATGTCCACGACCAACTTCTGGTTGCGCGCGGCAAGCCTTCCGGCGCTTACGGCGTTGAGCTCCTCGACCACATGGCTCATGCTGAAGGGCGCATCGCCGAGCAGCATCTTGTTGTTCTCGATCTTCGTCATATCCAGGATGCCGTTGAGCAGATCGAGCAGGTACAGCGACGACGCGTGCACCTTGTTCAGGCAATCGACGCGGCGCTCGTCGCTCTGCTCGGGCTTCAAGGCTATCTCGGTCATGCCGATGATGCCGTTCATGGGCGTGCGGATCTCGTGCGACATGCGCGCAAGGAAGTCGGACTTCGCCTGCGCCGACTGGTCGAGCTCCTCTTGGTTGATGCGGTTTTGGATGATCGCGCCCACCTCGCGCAGGGTGCTCGCGGTCTCATCGTCGTCGAAGGCCTTGGCCGCGTCGTTCAGGAAGAACACGGACCCCGAGTATTTCCCCACGTTCATCATGGGGAACGCGATGCCGTTGGCGTAAGCGCGCGCCTTGGGGGACATGGCGAAGATGGGCATCTCGCTTACGGGATGCACAAGGCCCTGCTCGCCGAATCGCTGCAGCGTGTCGACAGCCTCCCGCGAAAGCGGGAACACGGCGCTCTCATCGATGCCTGGGATGGGGTCGAAGAAATAGCGCACCGATGCCGTCTGATAGTCTTCTTGGAACGACGTGATGAACAGGTTGGTCACGTCGAGCTTCTCGTTCAGCCGCCGCATAAGCAGGTCCATGCCCGCCGCCAGCGAAAGGCGCCTATCGAGCAGGTTCAGCGTCAGAGCGGGCAAGGTCATGTCCTCGACATGGCTGAAAGAGGATATGGGGTCGAACGGCTTCGGCCCGTATGTGTCATCCATTGACGGCTCCCAGCAAGCGCAAATCGCACGATGGCCCATCGACGCTTGAAGCGCCGTTCGCGCTCGGCGAAGCAGCTCGTGCGTGCTCCTAGCGTCGCTTGACGAGGCGATGCCCGCGTGAAGCCCCAGTTCCAGCACCCCAGGGCGCACCAATTTCGCGAACCTTCGTTGCAGCTCGGCTACCTCGCTGACGGCGTCGTCGGCGTGTTTGCCGGGGACCCAGCAGACGAACTGCCCGGCGCCGGCGCGCACCAGGATGGCGTCGTGGTTGCCCTTGTCAAGATTGAATGCGCGCGTGACCTTGGTCAGCTCGTTGAGTAGCACGTCGCCGAAGGGGATGCCGTAGTCGCGCACGATGCTTGCGAAACCGTCGATTTCGATGGCGGCAAGCTGTCCCGCAGCTGCGCCTGCGCGCGCCGCCGTGATGGCGTCCATGCCGGGCTCGAAACGGTATGCCGACGTTGCGGGATCGAGCTCTTGCTTGCGCGCGGATTCGATTTCGCGGCGCTTCCTGCCGTCGATGTCGTGGATGACGCATACCATGCAGTCCTGCCCGCTGGCAGCGTCGTCCACGCGCGATGAGCTCACCTCAAGCCAGCGTCCTTGCGGCAAGTGCTCGGTCACGACCTTCACCTGGATGCTCGTCTCCTGCATCCGGTTCACGGCCTGCTCGATGGCGTCCACCGCCTCGGGGTTCGCGCTTTCGCGGCGGAACAGGTCCCAGAAGCACGCGGAATCGAACTCGCCGTCGTTGGGGGAGTTCGTGATCTCGATGGCTCCCGTTTCGGGATGATAGGTGAAGAATGCGTCGTTCGTGCCCTTAACGGCCAAGCGATAGCGCTCCTTCTCCTCGTTGAGCTTGCGCTGCTTCTCCAGGCCGTCCTCGGTGAGGTCGAGGATGACGTCATGGAGTTGGTCGACCTCGGCGACGGAGGTGCGGAACGCGTGCAGCTTCTCCATGCCTCCCTGGACGCTGTCGATCAGCTTCCTGAGCGGTCGGTTGATGGCGCGCGAGACCAGCACCACCAGCACCAGGCATCCGATGGTGGTAAGGCCGATGGTGACGCCCAGTCGGTGGTACAGCGAGTTGCCTGCGGCGAAGATGGAATCCTCGGAGAACAGGCCGACGACCGCCCAGCTCGTGTCGTCATAAGGCACGATGCCCGAATACAGCTTCAGCGGTTCGGCGATGGCGTACACCTGTTGATCGCCCATGGTGACGCCTTCGACTTGCATAAGGCCTGCATTGCGCGTTTCCTCATGCGCGAAGGCGGGCCCTTCGGCGTTCACCGCGTTATAGAGCGCGCCGTTTCCCGTGACGATCTGATACGAGCCGTTGCCGTCTGCCAGCGCAAGGGCGTAGCCGCCGGCTTCGCTGCCGTTCAGTTCGGATATGGGGAAGCACGTGTCCGCCAGATACGCGGTGGACACCTCGATTCCCAGCACGCCGTACACTTGCCCGTTGAGCATGAGCGGCACCGAGTAGGCGATCATCCGGTAGCTGTCGCTCGGATCGCCCTCCAGCACGAACGGCTGCGACCAATACGCCATGGCCTTCGCGTCGGCGCCCGGGTTTTGCAGGGCGGCCTCGTAGGGCTTGTAGAAGAAGTCGTCGGCGCTGCGCACGCCGCTGCCGGCAAGGTGCAGCTTCGGCGCCCAGGTGTTGTCAAGGGCGATGGACGCGTTGCGGGCGATTTCCTTGTCCCCTCGCTCGAGCAGCAGGTCGGAATGGGAATCGGAGTTGCCGGTAGGGTCGGAGTCGCGCAGGAAGGCTCCGATATGATCCTGCTCGACGGAAAGGTCGCCATCGTTTCCCAGGATCAGGTACACGCCGCTGGTGGTGTTGGACCCGATAACGGAGAGCAGCCGCGGGAAGGCGTCGGCGATGAAGGCCTCCTTCTGGCCGTCATCGGCCAGGAAGCCCGGCACATCGAGGCCCGACTGGGCAAGCTGGTCGGAAAGGGCGGAGTTGAGGGCGACGGTCTCACGGGAGATGCCCGCCCAGCTTTTGACCATGGCGCTTTCCAGGTTCACCTTGCGGTTGTCCACCGCGCGCGCATCGATGGAGACGGCGTTGCCCTCAAGCGTGCCCTTCACGTCGCTGAGCGCGAGCACCGAGATGGGCAAGGTGCCCTGGATCAAGACGATCACGGCCAGCGAGGCCATGAGGACTCGAAGGAAGGATATCTTTCGCTTTCCCTTTGCGGCGCTTTTGCCCGTGCTTGCGCCTGCGCTCGTACCCGCGCCCACGCCAGCGCCTATGTTCTTGCATTCGCGATGCACTTCTTGCTACTCCGTGCTCTCGGCTGCGGCTTGAAGCTGCTGGCAGAAGGAGGCGTACCATTGCCCGAACGCGGCATCGCCCACGTACGGCTCAAGAGCCTCGGCGCGCGACTGGCCGGCGGTCATGGCCGCCTGAACTGCCGCTTTGTCGGCGGTTGCCTTGTCGCTGAGCGAATGGTCGAGCACCTTGCGCGCGGCATAGGCGTTGTCGAAGCTCTTAAGCGAGTACAGCTCCACATCATCGAAGGAGTCCATGGCCATGGCGATGCAGTCGCGGGTCTTAGGGCTCACGGAGAGGTTTTCGTCTCGAATCGCGCTATCGAGCTCGTCTATGTTGTTCGCGTCGGTTCGCACGGGCAGGTACGACGACGTCGCCGCGAAGCGCAGGTTGTTCTGCTTCTCCGTGAACCATTTCAGGAACTCGCAGGAAGCGTATTCGTGCTGCTCGTCGGATTTCGTCACCGCCATGCCGGCTCCCTGCTGAGGGGCCACGGCGTTTCCGCCCTCGAAGGTAGGCGGCATGATGATGCGATAGCCGATCTCGTGCGTCCCGTTATCGTCGGCCACCCGGTCGGGGAAGTACGCCGCAGATGCGGTGGAGCCCGTGTAGCAGATGATGTCGCCCGTCTTCACGTCGTCGGAGCGGAACTTGCCCACGGCTTCGAAATAGCCGCTGACGTAGGGAACGTAGTAGTTGTCCCACAGGCGGCGGACCTTTTCCTTGTCGGCGTTGACCTGGGCTTTGCCATCGGCGTCGGGTGCGAGCAGGTCGACGCCCATCTGCCTCATGCCGATGATGAAGTAGTTGGATAGGGAATCGCGGCCGTAGAACGCCTTGCCGTCGTCGGGGATGTCGGGCGTCAGCGCATCGGTGTATGCGTAATAGCGCTTCGCGGTGGCGGCGATGCCCTCCTGCGTTGCCAGGTCGTCGATGGTGGCGCCGGTGGCCTGGGCGAACGGCTCCCAGTCCGTCTCATCGAGCATGGTCACCTCGGTGGATTTCGCCACCGGCAGCAGGTACAGGGAATCGTCGTCTTCGAAGCGGCCCTCGTCAAGGTAGTCGGGCACGTAGTTGGACAGCTCATCGGGCGTGAAGTAGTCCGTCAGATCGGCGAGCTTGCCCTGCTGCTGCACGTTATAGGCCGTGTCGGCGTAGGAGGAGAATACGTTGGGCATCTCCTCGGCGCCGACTTCGCCCGTCGACGAGTTCGAGATGGCCTTCTCCAGCTCGGGAACCGACCCTTGGGTCTTGCTTTTCACGTAGATGCCCTTTTCCTTGCCCACGGTGGAGTTGAACTCGGACACCAGGCTGTCGAAGGACGCCTGCTGGGCCCCGTTGTAGTAATCCCAGACGGTGATGGTGGTGGGGTTGCTCGGGTCCAGCTTGGCGGCGGTCTTCCCGCCATCGCCGGCGCAGCCGGCGGACAGCGCAGCGGCCATCGCGCCTGCAAGGGCGAACGCGGCAAGCGCGGCTAATCGGGAGCGGGCGCGGTGCGCGCGGCGGCTACGACGGTTGCCGGCAGCGCCGCCTTCCTGGCTAACGCCTGCTGCGCGGCGGTTGGTGCGCATATGCATGCTGGGTTCCTCCTAGTGCTTGGCCGGCTCCGTATCGGTGCTGGTCGAAGGTTTCGTATCGGTTGGGCGCGCTCCCGCGGCCTCGGTGGCGGGGCGGGTGGTTGCGCCATCGCTTGCGTTGTCGCCCGGGTTGCCGCCGTCGTCATCGGCGAAGTCGGCTCCTGCGGCGTCGGCCCCGTCTGGTTTGTCAGCGGGGTGCCAAACCTCATCATACCCGTTAACGCCCGCGAAACCATCGATTCGCCCTGCTTCGCCGGCGGATTTTACGTTCGCGGCAGCATTCGGCTCGTTCCCCGGCGGCGCGGCGGGGTCTTCCTTGTCCACGGTATCGTCGACGACCACGGTGGACGGCGGCTCGACAGCTCGTCGGTGCGTTGCCGGTCGTCGAGCAGGCGCTCGGGCTCGGCGCTGTGGTCGCGGGCGAGCTCGATGATGCCCTTGATGGCGCGCCGAGGGTGCCGCGTGTTCATTGCGGATCGCGGCGCCGCTGCGTCATCCGGCGCGCAACTGCGCTGATGCTGTCGGGTTCGCGCGCTTCGGCGGCGTGTCGTTTACAATGGGCGGCATATGCAGGAAAGCCTGGTTGGAGGGCGGGCGCATGCCCGTGCCGCATCGGACGGATGCCGGCCGCGCGGGGCGAATGTCCGCGGCGCGCCCGATCGCGCCCAAGCAACCGGGAGAAACCGCTAGAAGCGAAGGAAACCTTATGAGCGATATCGATGTGCGCGCCGAGCTTGCGCATTGGATTGAGAACGTGCAGGACGCCGATCTGGCGGCCGAGCTGGCCGACATGCAGGCGAAGGCCGATGCCGGCGACGACGCCGCGATGACCGACGCCTTCTTCCAGAACCTTTCGTTCGGCACCGCGGGCCTGCGCGGCGTGCTGGGCGCTGGCACCAACCGCATGAACATCTACACGGTGGGCCGCGCCACGCAGGGCTTCGCCGATTACCTGAACGCGAACTTCGACAACCCCTCCGTCGCCATCGCCCGCGACAGCCGCAACAACGGCGAGCTGTTCGTGCGCACCACCGCCGCCATCATGGCCGCCAACGGCGTGACGGCATACGTGTACCCGCGCATCTCCCCGGTCCCCACGCTTTCGTGGGCCGTGCGCGACCTGGGCTGCTCGGGCGGTATCTGCATGACGGCCAGCCACAACCCTGCGCCGTACAACGGCTACAAGGCCTACGGCCCCGACGGCTGCCAGATCACCAGCCAGGCTGCCGCCGCCATCTCCGCGGCCATCGCCGGAACCGACGCGTTCACCGGCGTGAAGTCCATGGATTTCGATGAGGCCGTGGCATCGGGCAAGGTCAAGTGGATTGAAGACGCCGTGCTCGAGCGCTACTACGACGCGGTGCTGGCGCAGTCGGTGAACAACCTGTCCGACGAGCAGATCGCCGCCGCCCCGCTGAAGCTGGTGTACACGCCGCTTAACGGCACGGGTCTGGTCCCCGTTACCACGGTGCTCGCGCGCGCCGGTGTCTCCGACGTCACCGTGGTGCCCGAGCAGGAGCAGCCCGACGGCAACTTCCCCACGTGCCCCTATCCCAACCCCGAGATCCGCGAGGCCATGCAGAAGGGCATCGACCTGTGCGAGCAGGTGCATCCCGACCTGCTGCTGGCCACCGACCCCGATGCCGACCGCGTGGGCATCGCCGTCAAGTGCAAGGACGGCAGCTATGAGCTGCTCTCCGGCAACGAGGTCGGCGTTCTGCTGCTCGACTACATCTGCGCGGGCCGTATCGAGCAGGGCACGATGCCCAAGAACCCCGTCATGTGCAAGTCTATCGTCTCCACGCCGCTGGCTGACAAGGTCGCTGAGCATTACGGCGTCGAGTGCCGCAACGTGCTGACCGGCTTCAAGTGGATCGGCGACCAGATCGCCAAGCTGGAGGCCGACGGCGAGGTGGACCGCTTTATCTTCGGCTTTGAGGAAAGCTACGGCTATCTGGCCGGTCCCTACGTCCGCGACAAGGACGCTATCATCGGCTCGATGCTGATCTGCGAGATGGCCGCCTACTACCGCGCCAAGGGCTCCTCCATCAAGGAAGAACTGGAGCGCATCTACACCGAATATGGCCGCTACCTGAACAAGGTGGACAGCTTTGAGTTCCCGGGCCTGTCCGGCATGGACAAGATGGCCGACATCATGCAGAACCTGCGCGTCAACCCGCCGAAGGACTTTGCCGGTGACAAGGTCGTCAAGGTCGTGGACTACAAGAAGCCCGAGGAGACCGGCCTGCCCGCCGCCAACGTCCTGATCTACACGCTGGAAAGCGGCGCGACGGTTGTCGTGCGTCCCTCCGGCACCGAGCCGAAGATCAAGACCTACTTTACCACCAAGGGCAAGGACCTCGCCGAGGCCGAGGCCCAGAAGGAAAAGCTGGCCGAGGCCTGCAAGCCCCTGCTGGCGTAAGTCTGGCATAGCATAAAGATATTTTGCGCACCGCTCCCGACTGGGGGCGGTGCGCTTTTTTGGTGTGCAGCCCCGTTTTCGAACGATTTGTAGGGAGGGGGCTTGACCCCTCCGCGGGGCGTCGAGGATGCCGCCCCCTACAGTGGCAGCCCATAAAGTTATATAGTACCGCAAACGTCCGCGGCGGCCAGAGGGCTGGCCGCCCTACAACCACCCGGTAATGATTTGCAGGGGAGGGATTCATCCCTCCCGTGTACCTTGCCTTCAACGCCTGTTCAACAAGCGTGGCACTGTAGGGGCCGGGCATGCCCGGCCCTCCACCTGCCCGCTGCCGCCCTTATGCAATTCCACCAAACAACCCTGTCAAATTTTGTCACCCTCACCCCTTGACACCGCCCTGCTACACTTGTAGAATAAAGCTATCTTCTACAACTGTAGAACAAAGGAGGTCGACCCCATGTTCGCCACACTTTTTGCTTCGCTGTTCGTGCAGGGCATTCTGCTGGGCCTGGCCGCGCTGGCATTGCTGGCTGCGGCGCCCCGGCTGCAAAAACGCTACGGTCCGCAGTGGCTCTGCCGTCTGTGGGTCACGCTGGCTGTACTGCTTCTGGTGCCGCTGCACGCGCTTGTGCCCCAGGCCCCGGCGGCGGTGTCCGTGGATACCACACCGCTGTACAGCCGGACCGCCCTTTCGCAGGAAGTCACCGAGCGCCCCGCCGACGGTGTGCCCTACATGGTTGCCATGGAGGGCGACACGCCCACGGGCTACATCGTGCCCCGCGCCGAGCTGCAGACGGGACACCGCACGGTGCTGGAACGTCTCGCCATCGGCGCAACGCGGCTGAACCTGCTGGCCCTTGCGTGGAACCTCGGCGTGCTGGTTGTTGCGCTCTATCAATTTGGCGGCTATGCCGTCTGGCGCATCCGCGTCCGCCGCACCGCACAGCCGGTTGACACCGGCTGGCGCAGTGCCCTGCCGCAGGGGGCGTGCCCGCGCATGGTCGCCACGCCGCTGGTACGCAGCCCTATGGTGGCGGGCACGCTGCATCCCGTACTTCTGACCCCCACGGGCACGGCTCCCAATGGCGCAGACTACATGCTGGCCCACGAGCTGACACACATAAAACGGCATGACGTCGTTAAAAAGCTGCTGCTTACGCTGGCGTGTGCCGTGCATTGGTATAACCCGGCTGTCTGGCTGCTGGCCGCCCGCGCGGGCCGCGACATTGAGGAGGCCTGTGACGCCGAGACCCTGTGTGGCCGCGATGCCGACTGCCGCGCGGCCTACGCCGACGCCCTGCTGACCGCCGTGCGCCAGAACCGCGGCCCCGCGCTGACCAGCGGCTTTGCCCTGAACAAGCGCCAGTTCAAGCAGCGTCTGGCCGCCCTGTGGGACACCGCCCCCAAGCACCGCGGACGCGCCCTGCTGGCGGTGCTGGCCCTGACTGCCTGCTGCGCGGGCGGGCTGGTCGCCTGCAAGCCCGCCGACGCGGCCCCGCAAGACGAGCAGGAACCCGCCGCAGCTGCCGCACCGGCGCCGTCCGAGACCGCCAACCCCATCGTGACCCCGGAGCCGCCGCCTGTCTCAATGGAGGCGGGTGCCGCAGCTGTGCGGCGCGGTGCGGACTTCCTTTGGAGTGAGTATCTGACCGACGGAAACGGCTACTACTACCACAGCGGCGCGTGCGGCCTTGTGGAGCCCGAGGATTACGACACGGAATA